>NZ_JBEZJI010000022.1:0-127904 GCF_040649435.1 Actinomadura sp. NPDC048955 | reverse complement strand
AGGAGGAGAGCACTGCAATAAACACGCCGCGATCGCGTCCGAAGGCAGGTTCAAGCGAAGCGAGAACCTGATCGCGCAGCGAGCCGCCAGGCGAGACGGAGCGATGCCAGCGATCGCCCGCGTTTATCGACGATGGAGGGCCGCCAGGCCCGAAGGAGGAGATAAATGCAATGAGAACTACAACCATCCGTTGCGGCGGAAGCCTCTGTAGAGGGCGAAGCAGGCGAGGGAGATGACGCTGAGGATCATGGGGTAGCCGTACTGCCAGCGGGTTTCGGGCATGTGGTCGAAGTTCATGCCGTAGACGCCGGCGATGGCGGTGGGGACCATGAAGATGGCGCCCCAGGCGGAGATCTTGCGCATGTCCTTGTTGTCGGCGACGGTGACCTGGGTCATGTGCGCCTGGAGGATGGGGTTCAGGAGTTCGTCGTAGGACTCGACCTGCTCGCGGACGCGGGTGAGGTGGTCTTCGACGTCGCGGAGGTATTCCTTGATCTCGGCGGGGACGAAGCGGCGGCCGGTGAGGTTGCGCAGGGGGCCGGCGAGGGGGCCGACGGCGCGCTTGAGCTGGATGACTTCGCGCTTGAGCCGGTAGATGCGGCGGGACTCGTCGGTGCGCTCGGGGGAGAAGACGGCCTCTTCGACCTCGTCGATGTCCTCCATGACGGCGTCGGCGACGCCGACGTAGCCGTCCACGACGCGGTCGGTGACGGCGTGCAGGACGGCGGCGGGGCCGTGGGCGAGGCGCGCGGGGTCCTTTTCGAGGTCGCGGCGGACGGGGCCGAGGGCGCCGTGGGCGCCGTGCCGGACGGTGACGACGAAGTCGGGGCCGCAGAACAGCATGATCTCGCCGGTTTCGACGACTTCGGCGCCGCCGGGGCCGCTGGAGACGTAGCCGACGGTCTTCATGACGACGAAGTGGACGTCGTCGTAGCGTTCGAGCTTGGGGCGCTGGTGGGCGTGGATGGCGTCCTCGACGGCGAGGGGGTGCAGGCCGAAGACCTCGGCGAGGTCGGAGAGTTCGCCGGCGGACGGCTCGTGGAGGCCGACCCAGACGAAGCCGGCGCTGTCGCCTTCGGGGACGAGCCGGCCGTCACGGACGAGGCGGACGGCGTCGGCGACCGTGGCGGTGCAGACGCGGTGGCCGTCGATGTAGGCGGCCCAGTCGATGACGGCGGAATCGCGGTTCGCGGCCTGCACGCCGCTGGGGCGGCCGCGCGTCTTGAACAGCGCGCGGCTGGGGCGGACTCGTGTCATGGCCATGGGAGGTGCTCCTAACCCGCCGGCCACGCACGCAGTGCGCGCTCAACCCAGGCTGGTCAGCGAAGGGAGCGCGCGAGGGCGTCGGCCGGGCGCCAGATGGAGGCGGACGGTGGAACAGTCCTGCTCGGACTGTGAGGGTTCTCCGGCGAACTGCAAGTATCACCAGGACTCATCCCGACCACCTCCTTTCGGGCACCTCGACGCCGGGCGGTCAAGCCCGTGGCAGCCTACCAGCCGATATGTAGGACGCCGCCCGTATCGGTGAGGTTCACACATCCCCGGTGTGATGGCGGCCTCACCCCGCTGCATGCCCCTTCGCGCAAGGGTTATGCGCGCCCTGCGGGCGGCGGGGGACCAGTAAGCTCGCGACGTGCGAGTACTCGTCCTTGGATCGGGTGGCCGCGAGCATGCGCTCGCCCGCGCCCTGCACCGTGACCCTGCCGTCACCGCCCTCCACTGCGCCCCGGGCAATCCGGGCACGGCAGAGATCGCGGACAACCACCAGCTCGATCCGACGAACCGCACGGCGGTGGTGGAACTGGCCGCGCGGCTCCGGGTGAGCCTGGTCGTCATCGGGCCGGAGGCCGTGCTCGTGGCCGGGGTCGGCGACGCCCTGCGCAAGGCCGGCATCCCCTGCTTCGGGCCTGACCGGGCCGCCGCGAAGATCGAGGCGTCCAAGGCGTTCGCCAAGGAGGTCATGGCCGCGGCGGGGGTGCCTACCGCCGACTCGCGGGTGTGCGAGTCGAGCGGGCAGGCCGAGGAGGCCCTCGACGCCTTCGGCCCGCCGTACGTGGTGAAGGACGACGGGCTCGCGGCCGGGAAGGGCGTGGTCGTCACCGAGAGCCGCGAGGAGGCGCTGCGGCACGCCGACGCGTGCGACCGCGTCGTGGTCGAGGAGTACCTGGACGGTCCCGAGGTCTCCCTGTTCGCGCTGTGCGACGGGCAGCACGCGGTCCCGCTGCTGCCGGCGCAGGACTTCAAGCGCGCCTACGACGGCGACGAGGGCCCGAACACCGGCGGAATGGGCGCCTACACGCCGCTGCCGTGGGCGCCGCCCGAACTGGTGGACGAGGTCATGGCCACGGTCGTCCAGCCCACCGTGGACGAGCTGCGCCGCCGCGAGACCCCGTACGTCGGCGTCCTGTACGCCGGGCTCGCGCTGACGTCCAGGGGCGTGCGGGTGGTGGAGTTCAACGCGCGGTTCGGCGACCCCGAGACCCAGGTGGTGCTGGACCGCCTGGACACCCCGGTCGCCACGCTGCTCCAAGCCTGCGCGATCGGCGGGCTCGACCCGGACCTGCGCCTCGAATGGCGGCCGGGCGCGGCCGTCACGGTGGTCGTGGCCGCCGAGGGCTATCCGGCCGCCCCGGCGAAGGGCGACGAGATCACCGGACTGGAGGAGGCCGCCGCGGTCGAGGGCGCCTACGTCCTGCACGCGGGGACCGCGCTCGGCGGCGAGGGGCAGCCCGTCGCGAGCGGCGGACGGGTCCTCAACGTCGTCGGCACCGGGCCCGACCTCGCCGCGGCCCGCGCCGCCGCCTACGAGGCCGTGTCCAGGATCGGCCTGCGCGGCTCCCACCACCGGACCGACATCGCGCTGAAGGCGATCTCCGTGCCATGATTACCTGATTACACCGATACAAGGCGGGTCAGGCATGGCATCCCCTTCCGTCCCGGCGGGCGGAGAGGTCTACCGCGTCACGACGCTGGAGCTCTTCTTCGACCTGGTGTTCGTGTTCGCGGTGACCCAGCTCAGCCACGTGCTGGTCAAGGAACTGAACGCGCTGGGCCTGGTCCAGGTCGTGCTGATGTTCGGCGTCCTGTGGTGGATGTACGGCGGCTACGCCTGGCTGACCAACACCCTCACGCCCACGACGGCGGGGCGGCGCCTGATGCTCCTGGTCGGGATGGGCGGGTTCTTCATGGTCGCCCTGGCCACCCCGACGGCGTTCAAGGGCGGCGGTGTGCTCTGGGGCCTCGGGTACCTGGTTCTGGTGCTCGCTCATGTGACGCTGTACGCGCAGGGCAATCCAAACATCCTGCGCGTCCTGCCGGCCAACCTGCTCGCGGCCGTCCTGATCATCATCGCGGGGGTCCTCGACCACGGGCCGGCCGTGTACGCGCTGTGGACGCTCGCGCTCGTCGTCCCGATCGTCCAGCCGTACATCGTCTCGCCGGGCGGGCTGTTCACCATCCAGCCCGCGCACATCGTCGAGCGGCACGGGCTGCTCGTCATGATCACGATCGGCGAGTCGGTGATCGCGGTCGGGGCGGGCGCCGAGCACGCGCACCTGGACCCGGGCCTCGTCGTCGCCGTGCTGCTCGGGCTGGCGCTCGCCGCCGCCGTCTGGTGGAGCTACTTCGCCAGGGACGACGAGCGCGCCGAGGAGTCGCTGACCGCCGCCGACGACGTGCGCCGCACGCAGATGACGATGTTCGGGTACTTCTACGCCCACATCCCGCTGGTCGTCGGGATCATCGTCGCGGCGGCCGGCATGGGGCAGGCCGTCGGGCACGCCTGGGACGGCCTGCACACCGGTCCCGCGCTCGCGCTGGCCGGCGGCGTCGCGCTCTACCTGGCGGGCGACGTGGCGTTCCGCCGGACCGTCCGCATCGGGCCGTCCCGCATCCGGCTCGGCGCCGCCGCCGCCGCGCTCGCGGTCACCCCGCTCGGCCTCTGGGTGGCCGCCGCCGAGATCGCCGCGCTCGTCCTGGTGATCGCCGCCGCGCTGGCGCTCGAACACGCGGCGACCCGGCCGGACGCGCCGGTTCCCGGCCTGGGACAATCATCGGGTGATTGAGCGCTACACCCTTCCGGAGATGGGCCGCGTCTGGAGCGACGCGCACAAGTACGAGCTGTGGTGCCAGGTGGAGGTCCTCGTCGTCGAGGCCCACGCCGAGGCCGGCACGATCCCGCCGGAGGTGGTGGAGCCGGTGCGCAAGGCGCCGCCGCCGACGCCGGACGCCGTGCACGCCATCGAGGCGGTGACGCAGCACGACGTGATCGCCTTCCTGTCGGCGTGGGCCGACAACACCGAGCCCCGGGAAGCCGCCCGGTACGTCCACTTCGGCATGACGTCGTCGGACCTGCTCGACACGGCGCTCGCGCTGCAGCTCGCCGAGGCCACCGACATCCTGCTGGAGAAGGCGGACGCGCTCGTCGCGACGCTGCGCGACCACGCGCTGGCGCACCAGGCGACGTTGCGGGTCGGGCGCACGCACGGCATCCACGGCGAGCCGGACGTGTGGGGCCACCGCGTCGCCGACTTCGCGTTCGCCATGGCCCGGTCCCGCGACCGGCTGCGGCGCGCCCGCGAGGCCGTGGGCGTGATGGCGATCTCGGGCGCGGTCGGGACGTACTCCAACATCGACCCGGCGATCGAGCTGCACGTCGCGCGCAAGCTCGGCCTGAAGGCCGCGGACGTGTCGACGCAGGTCGTCCTGCGGGACGGGATCAGCGAGTGGACGTCGTCCCTGGCGATCATGGCGACGGTGTGCGAGGCGATCGCGCTGGAGGTGCGGCACGGGCAGCGCACCGAGGTCCGGGAGCTGTGGGAGCCGTTCGGCAAGGGCCAGAAGGGCTCGTCGGCGATGCCGCACAAGAAGAACCCGATCATCTCCGAGCGGCTGGCGGGGATGGCGCGGATCGTGCGGGCCCAGGTCGTCCCGGTGCTGGAGGGCATCCCGCTGTGGCACGAGCGCGACATCTCGCACTCCTCCACGGAGCGGATCGCGCTGCCGGACGCCTCCATCGCCCTCGACTACATGCTGAACCTGACGAACCGCCTCATGTCCGGACTCGTCGTCGACGATGCGCGGATGCGGGAGAACCTGGAGTCGACCGGCGGGCTCATCTACACCTCGACCGTCCTGCTGGAGCTGGTCGAGGCGGGCATGTCGCGCGACGACGAGGCGTACCCGCTCGTCCAGAAGGCCGCCATGCAGACCTGGGAGACCGGCACGCCGTTCCGCGAGACGCTGCGCGTGCACGCGGCGGAGGCGGGCCTCACGCTGGACGAGAAGCGCCTGGACGAGGTGTGCCGCCCCGAGCGCTTCGTGGAGCGCCTCGGCCCGATGTTCGACCGCCTGACCGCTCTCAGGTAGGAGGGGCCGTGCAGGGGACCCTGACCGAGCTGAACGCCTACCCGCTGAAGAGCGGCGGCGGGACCGCGCTGCGCGGCGCCGAGCTGACCGAGCGCGGCCTGCCGTTCGACCGGGAGTTCATGCTGGTCACCCCCGAAGGCCGCTTCCTGTCCCAGCGCGACCACGCCCGGATGGCGCTGATGCGCCCGTCCTACGACGGGGCGGTCCTCACGGTGGACGCCCCCGGCGCCCCGCGGCTCGTCCACAAGGCCGCGGACGAGGGCGAGGTGCGGGAGGTCTCGGTCCAGCGGTCGCAGTGCCGGGGCGTCGACCAGGGCGACGAGGCGGCGGCCTGGTTCGGCGACCTGCTCGGCGCCGGCTGCCGCCTCGTGCGCTTCACCGGCGTGCGCCCCACGGCCCGGGGCGGCGGCGAGGTCATGTTCGCCGACGGCTACCCGCTGCTGGTCATCTCCGCCGAGTCCCTCGCCGACCTCAACGCGCGGCTGGACGAGCCGCTCCCGATGAACCGGTTCCGCCCGTCCCTCGTCGTCGAGGGCCTCGGCCCCTACGGCGAGGACGAGGTCCGCCTGCTGCGCGTCGGCGAGGCCGTCATCGAGATGGTCAAGCCCTGCACCCGCTGCGTCATCACCACCACCGACCAGCGGACCGCCGAGCGCGGCCGTGAGCCGCTGCGGACGCTCGCCTCCTACCGCACCCGCGACCGCGGCATCCAGTTCGGCCAGAACTGCGTCCCGCGCGTCCTCGGCACGCTCAGGGTGGGGGACCCGGTGGAGGTCGTCGAGGCCCGCAGCCCCTGATGATCTTCAAAACCCCGGCGGCGGGGGTCCGCCGCCCCTAGGCTCCCCCTGGGAATTTTCCCAGGGAACGCGAACCTTTGGCGTGTTCCGGAAGTCTCAACGAGCAGACTGACGCCCGCGGGGCCCGGGCCGGACGCCACACATCCGGCCCGATGGTTTACTGGGGTCGCGTCGGCAGCGGGGGGACACCGTCAGGCACGCTCGGCCCTCGTGCTCCCAACTGGATCGCACACGCAACCGCACCCGAGAGGAAGTTAGGCGGCATGAGCATGGGCCACGAGGTTCGCTACCGCATGCGCGGCGGCCGGCAGCTGCACGGCACGGTCTTCATCCAGGGGGCGAAGAACGCCGTCCTGCCGATGATCGGCGCCTCGCTGATGGCCTCCCGGGGACGCACCGTGCTGCGCAACGTCCCGATCATCGAGGACGTGCGGCGGGCGGTGGAGCTGGCGCGGGCCGTCGGCGCCAAGGCCGAGCTGCACGAGACCGAGCGCACGCTGGTGATCGACGCCTCGACGCTGAGCAGCCCCGTGCTGTCCGCCGAGATCGCGTCCCGGTTCCGTGGCTCGTTCCTGTTCGTCCCGGCGCTGCTGCACCGCTTCGGCGAGGCGGTCATCGAGGGCGTCGGCGGCTGCAACCTCGGCAGCCGCAACCTGGACTTCCACTACAACGGCTTCAAGCGGATGGGCGCCACGGTCACCGAGCACGTGGCCGACAACGGCGACGGCATCATCCACATCAAGGCCGGCGACCTGCGCGGCGGCACGCTCTACTGCGACACCCCCTCGCACACCGGCACCGAGAACCTGATCATGGCGGCCGCGCTGGCGCACGGCACCACGCTGATCAAGAACGCGGCGCTGGAGCCGGAGGTGCTGGACAACATCGCCATCCTCCAGGCGATGGGCGCCCGGATCAGCGGCGGCGGCACCGGCTTCATCACGGTCGAGGGCGTGGACGAGCTGACCGCCGTCGAGCACACCGTGATGCCCGACCGGATCGACGCCGGCGTGTTCGTCATGGCCGCCGCGATCACCGGCGGCGACCTCAGCCTCGTCGGCGCCTCGCTGGAGCACCTCGGCGTCGCCGCCGACAAGCTGGAGCAGATGGGCGTGGAGTTCCACCAGCAGGGCGCCGTCCTGCAGGTGCGCCGCGACCGGACGCTCCGTCCGATCAACGTCATCACCGACGAGTACCCGGGCTTCGCCACCGACCTGCAGTCGCCGATCATGGCGGTGTCCTGCCTGGCCGAGGGCCCCTCCTACATCTACGAGCGGATCTTCGACGGCCGGTTCAAGCTGGCCGGGGAGCTGGCGAAGATGGGCGCCGACATCGAGGTGGACGGCAACCGCGCGAAGGTCAACGGCCCGCGCGGCCTGCGCGGCGCCGAGGTCGAGGCGCACGACCTGCGCTGCGGCAGCGCGCTGGTGCTGGCCGGCCTCGCCGCCGAGGGCGAGACCACCATCACCTCCGCCTACTACCTCGACCGCGGGCACGCGCACACGGCCGAGCGCCTCTCCCAACTCGGCGCCGAGATCGTCCGGGAAGTCGGCTAGATCCCGCGGCGCCGCCCGTCCCGGGTCGCCGTGCGCCGATCGGCCGAATGTGGCCTTGGGCCTGACCAACTCCTGGTTGATCCCTGACGGGCCGAGTAACGGCCGGCGGCAAATCCGTTGAGCCGTGCGTTACCGTCTGGTTACGCACGGCTCGGACGGACCTTCCTTACCACGCGTAGCTTGACTCTCTGACCTGCGAAGTCATGCGTGGAACGGTCCGAATCGACCGGACCGTAACGCGGTAAAAAATCACCGGCGACCCCCGGCCGCACGGCCTGAACGGATCACTCGTCTTTCCGGAGCAGGTGAGATCGGGTCGCCGGATTTCGGCCCTCGCGTAAACCAAACGGACGCCGCAGGGGTCCCTCCAGTACGTAGGAGCGTCAGGAAGGCGCCCCCGCCGTGATTTCGGGTCTTGTTTTTCAACTTCGGACATCCGAAGATGCAGGATCAAGGCTGGCCGATTGGTGACAAATTACTGACCAGGGGGTCGCGTAGGTTACTTTTTCGCCGCACTCTTGATTCGATTTCGCGTCTGGGTGTCACATCATGTAGCCCTGACCCGATCTGCCAGCTAGAAGGAGATCTCCTCCGCTTCGCCGAAGCGGAAGGGAGTTCGGGCAAGAAGGCCCACCTCCGCTTTCCGGAGGCGGGTCGACCGGAAGTCGAATCGCACGGGAACTGCGGGTGCTGGGTCAGAAGGCAGGGGCGTCAAGCCATGAGTCAACCGTTGGGCGGAACGTGCGCGATCAGATGGCCGGGGCGGCGCCCCCGCCGAGAGGCCGGATGGGAAGCGAGCGATCACCGATGACGGCGGCGAGAACGGGGTCCGTCACCCCCGACCTCACGATCGGGGTCGTGGGCCCCCATGACCTCGTCGAACGGGTCATGCTCATGGGCCATGGCCCGACCCCCGTACCGAGCAGGCTGGTGGCCGCCGCGTACCGCGACGAGCAGGAGGCCGCCGACAAGGTCGTGCGCCTCGGCTCGGGCGTGGACGTGTGCCTGTTCGCCAGCCCGGTCCCCTACGACTTCGCGCGCAAGGCCGGCGTCCTGACGATGCCCGCCACGTACGTGCCGCTGAACGGCGCCGCCCTGCAGGGCGCGCTGCTGCGGGCGTCCCTCGACGAGCGCTTCGACCCGGCCAGGGTGAGCATCGACGTGCTCGGCCGCGCCGAGGTCGAGGAGGCCTACTCCGAGATCAGCCTCGGCACCGAGCAGGTGCACCTGCGCGAGGAGGCCGCGGGCCCCGGCACGCTCGCCGCGTTCCACGAGCGGCTCTGGCGGCGCGGCGCCACCACCGTCGCGATGACCTGCGTGCACGCCACCGCCGAGCGCATGGAGATGGCGGGCGTCCCGACCATCCGCGTCCGGCCGACCGGCGCCGCGATCCGCAGCTCCCTGCAGACCGCCGCGCTCCTCGGCGCCCACCACCGCCTGGAGGAGTCGCAGCTCGTCGTCGTGCTGGTCGACGTCCCGACCCTCCGCGAGACCCCGCGCCGCGTCACCCCGCGCTACTGGCGCGACGAGCTGAAGCTGGCCCTGCACCGGGTGCTCCTCCAGGAGGCGCACCGGATGAACGCCTCGGTGTGGCCCGTCGACGACCACAGCTACCTCGTCATCGCCACCCGCGGCTCGGTCACCGCGTCCACCGAGGGCTTCCGGACGCCGCCGTTCGTCGAGCGCGTCCGCGAGGAGCTCGGCCTGGCCATCGAGGTCGGCATCGGCATGGGCCGCACGGCCCACGAGGCGGAGAACCACGCCCGCGCCGCCCTGGCACGCTCCCAGAGCTCTCAGCGGGCTCAGGGCTTCGCGCTGGACCGCGACGGCCGCGCGCTCGTCCCCGCGCCGCGCACGCCGCCGCGCGCCCAGCCGCAGGCCAAACCGAAGGGCCTGGAGATCCTGGCCCGGCTCGCCGACAAGCTCGGCGACCAGGAGCAGCCCCTCATCGTGGACGCGGAGAACGCCGGCAAGATGCTCGGCGTCACGCCCCGCACGGCCCGCCGCCTCCTGCGCACGCTGGTCGAGGAGGGCCTCGCCTGGCCGCTCCCCCCGAACCGCACCCCCCAGCCGGGCCGCCCCCGCCAGCTCTACCGCCTGATCGTCGAAAAACTCGGGCCCGCGGCGAAAACGAGCTGAGGGGGGCGGGCGGGCGGCTACCGCTTGAAGGTCTTGGCGACGGTCAGGAAGGCGTCGTTCTCCTCGGGGGAGCCTATGGAGACGCGGGCGCCCTCGCCGTCGAAGGGGCGGACGCTCACGCCCTGGGCGTCGCAGGCGGCGGAGAACTCCATCGTGCGGTCGCCCAGGCGCAGCCACACGAAGTTGGCCTCGGTGGGCGGGACCGTCCAGCCGTCGGCGAGGAGGGCGGCGCGGACGCGGTCGCGCTCCTTCACCGTGCCCTCGACGCGCTCCATCAACTCGTCGGTGGCGGCCAGGGACGCGACGCCGGCGGCCTGCGCCACGGAGTTCACGCTGAACGGCAGGAACGTCTTGCGGATGGAACCGGCGACGAGCGGGTGCGCGACGAGGTAGCCGATGCGCAGGCCCGCGAGGCCGTAGGCCTTGGAGAACGTGCGCAGGATCGCCAGGTTCGGTCGGTCGCCGTAGAGGGTGAGGCCGTCGGGGACGTCGCCGTCGCGGACGTACTCGCGGTACGCCTCGTCCAGGACGACCAGGCAGTCCGCGGGCACGCGGTCCAGGAACGCCTCGATCTCCGCGCGGCCGACGGCGGTGCCGGTGGGGTTGTTCGGGTTGCAGACGAAGACCACGCGCGTGTTCTCGGTGATGGCGTCCGCCATCGCGCGCAGGTCGTGGGTCTCGTCCCGCAGCGGCACCTGGACGCTCGTCGCGCCCGACAGCGACACCAGCAGCGGGTACGCCTCGAACGACCGCCACGCGTAGACGACCTCGGCGCCCGGCTCGGCGACGGCCTCCAGCAGCATCTGGGTCATCCCGACGGAACCGCAGCCCACCGCGACGTGGTCGGCGGGGACACCGCAGAACGACGCGATCGCCTCGGTCAGCGAGGTCGCGTTGTTGTCCGGGTAGCGGTTGATGTTGCGCGCCGCCTCACCGATCGCCTCCACGACCGAGGGCAGCGGCCCGTGCGGCGACTCGTTGGACGACAGCTTGAACGAGCGGCCCTCGGGCGACACCACGACCTTGCCGGGCCGGTAGGCCACGAAGCGGTCGAGGACGGAGCGGAAGCGGGGTGTGGTTGCCTCGGACACCGTTGTCCTCCAGATTGCACAGGGGTGATGGGCCCCAGCCTACGCAGCGTTCCGCATCATCCAGCAAACGGCCACGATCCGGACGAACTCCCAGTCCTGGGTGTCCTGCGGCCACCATCCCCGGTTGAACGCGTCCTCCGCGAACCCGTGCAGATACCCCATCAGCTCGTCCGCGCCGGGCGGTTCGCCGGGCGCGCCGAGCTCGTCGCGGAGGCTGGCCACGTGCTGGTCGACGGCCGCCGCGAGGCCCGGGGAACCGGACATCTCCGCGACGCCCGCCTCTCCGATGTCCCGGACGAGCAGGCCGAGAACTTCGGGCGAGTCACCGTTCATAGGGGGTGAAACTAGCAACGGTCAGGCGCTGCTCGGAACATCACCACAGGTAAAAGCTCATCCGCGGGGCCGCAGCATGGGCGGCCTCAGCTGCTCGGCATCGCCCCGGCGGTAGAGGCGCGCGGGCCGTCCGCCGTCCCGGGTCGTCGTCCGGTCGGTCGGGATGAGGAACCGGTCGGCGCCGGTCACCTTCCGGTGGAAGTTCCGCGGGTCCAGGGTGGTGCCCCACACGATCTCGTAGACGCGCCGCAGCTCCGCGACCGTGAACTCGGGTGGGCAGAACGCCGCCGCCAGCGAGGTGTACTCCAGCTTCGCCCGCGCCCGCTCCATCCCGTCGCCCAGGATCCGCCGGTGGTCGAACGCGGCCCGGTCGTGGTGGAGGAGGTCGTCCACGGCCGTCCACAGCACCTGGGCGCGGCTGGAGGCGGGCAGGTCGGGCGCCAGCCCCAGGTACGCGACGCTCACCACCCGCTGCCGGGGGTCGCGGTCCGGGTACCCGTAGGTGGCGAGCTGCTCCAGGTGGATCCGCACGTCCGCGAGCCCCGCCCGCTCGGCCATCAGCCGGGCCGCGGCGACCGGCAGGTCCTCGTCGAGCTGGATGAAGCCGCCCGGCAGCGACCACGCCCCCTCGTACGGCGCCCGGTCGCGCCGCCACCGCAGGGCGCACAGGCGCTGCTCCCGGACGGTGAGCACGACGAGGTCGACGGAGACGGCGAGCCGGGGCACGGACATGCAACGAACTTAGCGGGGCCGGCCCCCCGCTGAGGCCAGGAAGGCCCGGCAGGCCGGGCCTTCCTGGCCCCTGGGGCCTGCTCGAAATAGGCCCGGCCGCGCGCGAACGCGTGACCTGCCCGGTGGAGCGACGCCGGAGGCGAGCGGAACCGGGCAGATCGCGAAGCGATGCCGCGTTCGCCCAGGCACGGTCACGTAGCGAGCCGCCAGGCGAGCGAAGTGGGCCGGGACGTTAAAAGACTAGTCTTCCTTTGGGATCTCGACGGGGACGGTGGCGGCCGGGGCGCCGTTGTGGCCGTTGACCCCGGCGGGGGCGCTCTGGGCGTTCAGGCCGGCCAGCAGCTGGCGGGCGACGCCGAGTCCGGTGCCGCCGAGCGTGAGGGCCTTGGCGAGCATGTCCTCGACGCCTTGGGCGCCGTTCAGCACGACCATGTTGTCGACGTTGCCGAACACGCCCGCGCCGGCCTCGACGATCTGCGGCCACTGCTCGGCGAGCTGCTGGGCGATGACGGCGTCGGTGTTCTCCGCCAGCGCCTCCGCGCGGGCCTTGATCGCCTCGGCCTCGGCCAGGCCGCGGCGCCGGGTCGCGTCGGCCTCGGCCTCACCGATCAGCCGGATGGCCTCGGACTCGCGCTGCGCCTTGAGCTGGACCTCGGTCGCGGCGGCCTGGGCGTAGGAGATGCGCTCCTCGCGCTCGGCCTCGGCCAGCTTGACCTGCTCGTAGGCGCGGGCGTCGGCGGGCTTGCGGATCTCGCTCTCCAGCCGCTTCTCGGTGCGCTCGGCCTCCAGCTCGGCGTTGCGGGTCTCCTTGAGGATGACCTCCTGGCGGGCCTGCTGAGCGGCCTGCTGCACCTGGCCTTGGTACTCGGCCTTCTTCATCTCGGTGTCCCGGATGACAGCCGCGTTCTGCCGCTCGGTCTCCTGCTCGCGCTCGGTGGCCTCCTGGTTGCGCTCGGCCTCGGCGATGCGGGCGGCGGCGGCGACCCTGGCGGCGTGCGGGCGGCCGAGGTTGGTGATGTAGCCGGTCTCGTCGTCGATCTCCTGGATCTGCAGGGAGTCGACGACCAGGCCGAGCTTGCTCATCTCGTCGGCGGCCGAGCCGCGGGTCTCGGAGGTGAGCCGCTCGCGGTTGAGGATCAGGTCCTCGACGGTGAGGTTGCCGATGATCGAGCGCAGGTGGCCGGTGAACAGCTCGTGGATCGCGCCGTCCATCGAGTTCTGCTGCTCCAGGAAGCGGCGCGCGGCGTTGGCGATCGACACGAAGTCGTCGCCGACCTTGTAGATGACCACGCCGCGGACCTTGACCGGGATGCCCTGCTGCGTCACGCAGTTGACCTCCAGGTTCGCGGCGCGGCTGTCGAGCCGCAGCCGGCGCGCCGTCTGGAAGCCGGGCAGGACGGACGTCCCCTTGCCGGTGATGATCTTGAATCCGAGGCTGTCCACCCCGTCGATCGGCTTGGACTTCGCGCCGAGCCCGGAGATGATCAGGGCCTCGTTCGGCTCGGCGACCCGCCACACCATCTTGAACAGAACGATCAGCACGATGATGGCGACGACGACGCCGATCGCCACGGCGATCACGGGCATACGGGCCTCCTCCTCCGGGGTCGGGCGGCCGGCCCGAAGTGTCAGACCCGTCCGCGTTTCCCATCAGACGCGGCGGAGGCGGATCCGGTTCGGTCTCCGAACCGGATGTTCACGTCCGCATCAGGCCACGTCCGCGCGGGACGATCAGCGGGCCAGCGCGGCTGCCACGTACACCGTGCGGGGCGGGTGGTACTCGACCACGACGACGATCGAGCCGACGCCGATCTCGTCGCGCGGGTCGACGGGATGGGCGTAGAACGCCTCCGCCCCGCCGCGAACCGCGATCATGACCTCGCCGACCAGCCCGGGCCCGATCCGGCCGGTCACCCGGCCCTCTTTGCCGATCAAGGACACCCCCTGGCCCGGTCCGCCCGGAGCCGCTCTCCGCGCCGTGTACGGCGAACGCTATCCGCTGCGCCGCGGGGACGGCGAGCCGCGGGGCTCAGGACAGGACGCGACCCGCCTGGGCCAGCGCCTCGCCGGCCAGGCGCTCGGCGTCGGCGCGGGTGGCGCCGGGCCCGTAGACCGTGATCGTGGCGAGGTAGCGGCGGCCCCGGAACACGACGTACCAGGTCCGGGTGCGCGCGCCGTCGCCGGTGGTGGCGACCCCGACGGTGCGCGAGCCCTCGCCGATCTCGCCCTTGGGCGCCTCCGCCACCCGGTGCGCGGCCCAGGCGGTGCCGACCCGGGTGCGGAACCTCAGGCAGCCGGGAGGGACGCGGGCGTTGACCTGCTTCTCGGCGTCCGCGGCGGGCATGCTCATGAGGGTCTCGGTCGCGGTCAGGCCGCGCCCGCCGGTGAACGAGACGAGCGCGGCGGGGACGTCGCCGGCCACGTCGCCGCCCGGGCGGGCCTTCCCGCAGCTGGGCTTGTCCAGGACGGCCTCGCGCTGGAGCCTGGAGGCGTTCTGGATGGCCTTCAGCGAGCCGTACTCGCCCCAGTCGGGCTCTCCCGCGCGCCGGTAGCCGGACGGCTGCTGGAGCAGCGCCTGCGCCAGCTGGGCGGAGGTGTAGCCGATGCCCGCCACCTCGGCGCGGGCGGTGCCGCGCACCTGGCGGGCGCGCTCGGCGTCGCCGCCGCACGCGGTGGCCGCGACGGCCGTCGACAGCAGGAGCGTGACCGGGAGGAGCCTGTGCGCCATGGCGGCGACACTACGGCGCGGAAGGGGCGCACCACCCCCGGCGACACGCGGGTCAGCCCGTTTCGGCCCGTTCGTTGTACTCCGCGGCGTACTCCTGGCCGGACATCTTCTGGATCGTCTCGACGATCTCGTCGGTGATGGCGCGGCGGGCCTTGGCGGGCGGCAGGTCCCGGTAGTGGGAGAAGTCCATCGGCGGGCCGATCCGCACGGTGGGGCGCGGGCCGAACACGCGCGGGAACGCCGCGCCGATCGGCTGGATCTTCTCGGT
The DNA here is from genome assembly GCF_040649435.1 of Actinomadura sp. NPDC048955. NCBI lineage: Bacteria > Bacillati > Actinomycetota > Actinomycetes > Streptosporangiales > Thermomonosporaceae > Actinomadura > Actinomadura sp. NPDC048955. Next base: position 112,893 of record NZ_JBEZJI010000022.1, on the reverse strand, counting down.
GCCCTCCAGCGCCACCGGCAGGACGCGGGCGCCGGACTCCAGGGCGAGCCAGCCGATGCCCGTCCGGCCGCGGTAGAGGCGGCCGTCAGGGGAGCGGGTGCCCTCGGGGTAGATCGCGAACGCGCCGGCGTTCTCGAGGACCTCGGCGGCCTGCTCCAGGGCGCCCATGGCGGCCCGCCGGGCGCCGCGCCGCACCGGGACGTGGCCGAGGTTGGTGAGGAACCAGCGGACGAAGCGGTTCTTCAGCCCGCCCCCCTCGAAGTAGGCCGCCTTGGCGATGTAGGTGACGGGGCGCGGGACCGCCAGGGGGATGATGAAGCTGTCGATGAACGACAGGTGGTTGCTCGCCACGATGAGCGGCCCGTAGCTCGGCACGTTCTCGCCGCCCACCACCCGCGGACGGAAAAGCAGCCAGAGGATCGGACGCACCACGCGCGTCATGAACGTGTAGAACACCCAGCCTCCCGAATTTCGCCACCGCCACTGTAACCTCTGCACCGATCCGGGCCCCGGTCAGCATCCTCCTTTGCCGCCCCAGAGAGGGCCATGAATGGTCCAAGACCTGGTCAAAGGCCGGGTGGACGGGATTCGCGGCCATTTCTTACCGCCAAGTAAGTTTCTGTTCGGTAAGTTATTGCCCCGTTTAACGGATCTCCCGGGAGGCACCCGGATGCCCCGGGCGCATCGTCAGGTACAGTCGGGACCGGGGATCAGACGGGCGTCCGGGCCCGCGTTACGGTCCGGGTCACGGGCGGGCGACCTGGTCCTTTTCCCGGGAACTGCTTGGAATGCGGGCACGGGTGCGCAATCCTGAGGAGTCACCTGAGATGGCCGGGTACCGCCGGAGTGGGGCGTGAGGTGACGATGGACTTCGACATCAGCCTGATGCGCGACGACCGCTGCACGCTCGTCCGCGTGAAGGGCGACATCGACGTGGTGTCCCGCGCGCGCTTCGAGGACGCGCTCTTCGAGGTCGTCGAGTCGGGCGAGCCGATGGTCGTCGACATGCGCGAGGTCACGTTCTGCGACTCCACCGGCCTGAACGCGATCGTCGCCGCCAACCGGCGCGCCGGCGAGCACGGCACGCACCTCGCGCTGGTGGCGCTGCCGCCGCGCGTCCAGCGGGTCTTCCGCATCACCGGGATCGACAAGTTCATCCCGATCCACGAGACGCTGCGGGAGGCCATCGTCGCCTTCCCGTCCACCACCCCGTAGCGCCCGGGGGCCGGCCCCGGCGGGGTCAGGTGCAGCCCTCGAACTGGGGCACGCTGGTCGTCAGCTTGAGCCCCGACTTGCCGAACCACGTGTTCAGCAGCCGCTGCGCGGTGCCGTCCTGGTACATGTCCGTGATCGCACGGTTGACCTCCTCGCAGCCCTTCAGGTCCCCCTTCTTCAGGCCGACGCCGTACTTCTCGTCGGTGAACGGCGCGTTGATCATCCGTCCGGGGCGGCCGGTGGCGAACCCGGCGAGGATCAGGTCGTCGGTCGACACCGCGTCGAGCCGCCCGCCGGCGAGCGCGTCCATGCAGGCGCCGTAGGTGTCCACCGTGACCGGCTTCGCGGCCACCTTGCGCTCCTCGATCACGCGGCGCCAGGAGTTGGAGCCCTTCACCTCGCAGATCCGCTTGCCCTTGAGGTCCCGCACGTCTTGGATCGCGGCGGCGTCGGCGCGGACGAAGGTGTCCTGGTGGGCGACGTAGTACGGGCCCGCGAAGGTGACCTTCGACTTGCGCTTCGCCGTGATCGAGTAGGTCGCGACGATCATGTCGACGTCGCCCTTGGCGAGCGCGTCCTCGCGGACGGAGGAGTTCGTCGTCCTGAACGTCAGGCGGCTCTTCGGCACGCCCAGCCTGCCCGCGATGTAGGTCGCGACGTCGACGTCGAAGCCCTCGTAGGTCCCGTCCGGGCGCTTCACGCCGAGGGCCGGCTGGTCCTCCTTCACGCCGATGACGAGGGAGCCCCTGTCGGCGATGGACTGCTCCTCCTCGGCGCCGAGGCCGCAGGCCGACAGCAGCCCCGCCGCGGCGAGGACGGCCCCCGGGGCGGCGATGGCACGGGTCGCGCGCATGGCTTGATCTCCTCGTCAGCGGAACAGGTCAGCGGAACTCGGCCAGCCGGGGACGGACCCCCGCGATGATCAGTGCGGCGATGACGGCGGCGGCCACCGGCGGCACCGCGTTCCAGCCGCGCAGCCCGCCGTCGGCGTCCCTGATCGCCCTGTCGAAGGCGTCCTGGTGGACGGCGGTCAGCGAGCTCAGCGCCGCGTCGTAGGCGTCGAAGTCGCGGATCGCGTTCGACGTGCGGCCCATCCGCAGGTCGACCGCGCCCGCCCGGTTCCCCGCCGACGCCAGCTGCCGCATCCGCGCGTCGTTGCGCTGGACGGTCCGGTACGCCGCGAGCGTCCTGGCCAGCGCGTCGCCCTCCCGGCCCTTGTCCACCGTCCGCGCCTCGTCCCCGAAGAAGCCGAGGAACGGCGACGCCTGGCCGGGCCGGTACGCGCCGGCCTTCTCCTCCAGGCCCGCGTAGTAGTTCTCCAGGTTCACCGGCCGGTCGCCGAGGTCGGGGTAGATCACCGACAGCGACTTGTCGAGGTAGGTCTGCTCGTAGGTGTCGGCACGGCCGGGGTCGAGGAGGTAGCGGCTCTCGTCCCCGAACGCGCTGTGGCTGATCGCGCGGGCCCGCGACAGCTGCAGGATCGAGTCGAAGCCGTCCTCCTTGGCGGTCCTGATGTGCCCCGCATGGGCGGTGAGCAGGCCCGCCCCAACTGCGGTGAGGACGACCGTCCCGAGCGTCGCCAGCACCAGCGCCGGGTTCAGCACCCGCCGGAACGTCCGCACCAGGTACAGCTGCGTCGCGACCAGGAGCAGCAGCGCGACCAGCCCGGTGAGGGCGACCCAGGTGCGCCCGGTCAGCACCGCGGACCGCTTCGTCTCGTACGACTGCCGGACGTTCGCGCCGGTGTCGAGCGTGATGTTGTACGCCTTCGGCAGCAGTTGCAGCTTCATCAGGTCGGTGGCCTGCCGGTAGGCGTCCAGGACCTGCGCCGGCGTCTCGCCGGGCGCGTGGTTCGACTGCGCGTCGAGCTGCATGGCCTGGCCGACGAGCCGCTCGTACTTGCCGAGGCCGTCCAGCACCTCCTGGACGGTCCGCCGCAGCGCCGGGTCGCGCCCGGCGAGCTGCGCGGCCTGCACCGCCGCCGCGTCGGCCTCCCCGCGGCGCTTCTCGTACACGCGCAGGGTCTCGTCGTAGCCGATGCCGAGGCCGTGCTCGCGGCCGATCAGCAGGATGCTGGAGACCTGCGCGTCCATGTCGCTGAGCGCGAAGTACAGTGTGCCGGTCGCGACGACCTGCGGACCGGCGTCGTGCCCGATCGTCTCGACGGAGTCGCGCGCGTTGCCGACGGCCACGGTGAGGACGGCCAGCAGCGCCACCAGCGCGGCCACGCAGAGCACGACATGCGCGCGGATGCGGCCCGGGATCGTCTTGAGCCACCGTCCGCGCACGAACGTCCTCAGCCGGCCGCCGCGCCCCGGGTCGGCGGGCGCCCTGTCCGGGGGCGGCGCGGGCGGGCGCGGAGCGGGAGCCGCCGGCGGTGCGGGACTCATCGTCATGACGTGCCCTCCTGCAGGGACAGCGTGATGGTCGTCCAGGCGCCCACGTGGATGCGGTCGCCGTCACCGACCGGAACCGGCACGTTCACCGGGATCGGCTCCGTTCCGCCGTTCACCGTGGTGCCGTTGGTCGAACCGGGGTCGATCAGGTTCCAGGCGCCGTCCGGCCGCGCGAGCAGGACGGCGTGCAGATGCGAGACGCCCGGGTCCTCCGGCGGCGCGCCGAGGTCGATCTCGGGCAGCAGCGCGCGGGAGGCGCTGCGCCGCCCGATCCGGACCTGGCCGCCGAGCAGCGGGACGCGGCGCTCCGGGCAGTACGGCGGGAACGCTAGCCCGCCGCCGTCCGGTCCCATCTCCGCGACCACCGAGTCGAAGTAGGCGCGGTCGGCCATGACCAGCGCGTGCGGGCCGGGCGCCGGCACCGGCGCCGGGTGCGGGGCGACGGGAGCGCTGCCCTCCCGCTGCTGCGGCACCAGCGGCACCGCGTGCGCGGTGCCCGCCGGGGTGAACTCGACGGTGTAGACGGTGCCGGTCTCGAAGTCGTACCCGTCCTCCTCGCAGAAGCGGCCGGAGCGCGGCGTCCCGCAGTGCGGGCAGGCGGGGTCCTCCGCCGCCGCGGACTCGGCGGGCGGCGCGGGCACGGGCGGGGACGCGGGCTCGGGCTCGGCGAACTCGGCGCGCCGCGCGCCGTCCATGAGGTCGCCGCACACGTCGCAGTAGTCGGTGGACTGCGACGTGTGCCCGCTCGGGCAGACCGGCATGGGCCTCAGCCCCCTGCCGCGTCGCCGTGCCGGGTCCGCACGGTCCGGACGGAGCGGGTGTCGAGCGACATCTCGTCGGCCTTCGCCACGTCCCGTTTCAGCCGCACGGTGCCGCGGGCCGGGTCGACCACGTCCACGACCTTGTCGAGCAGGCCGGAGATCTGCTCGTTGCCGACCTCCCGCGCCAGCACCACGGCGCGTCCGAGGCGGGCGGTCGCGGTGTCCTCGTCGCCCTCCCGCCGCGCCTCCAGGCCCTGCTGGATCGCCTCGGCGAGCTCGGACTGCCCGGTGTGGTGCGCGACGCGGCCGTTGATGCGCGTCGACCTGGCCTCGTCGTCGGTCCACTCGGCGATGACGTTGCCGGACGCGAGGACCTGGTCGCCCGCGACGAGCTTCACCCACGCGGCCCGCATCTGCCGGCCCACGTCGCCGGGCTGCACCTCCACGCACAGGTGGTATTCGCGGTTCTCGTCGCCCCACGCGCCGAGCGGGTAGTCGCCGGTCTGCGGGCCCGACTCGCCCCGGCGGGCGGTGAGGTCCTCCACGGCGGGGACCATCTGCTTGACGAACCGCAGCCGCGCCTGCTGCGGCGTCCACACGCGCAGCGTCACGTCCGCGACCTGCTTGCTCATCGCGGCCCGCGTCATCGCCAGGAAGTCGGCCTCCAGGTCGGCCGGGTCGGGGACGTCCAGGAACCCGCCCAGCAGCACCGAGGTGATCTTGCGGAGCTCCGCGACGTTCCAGTCGGTGCCGACGCCGCGCGCGTCGCACAGGAAGCGGCCGGTGCACTGGCGCAGCGCGGCGTCCAGCTCCTCGTCGGACTCGTGCTGGTTCTTGCCGTCGGTGAGCAGGATCGCGTGCTTGACGGCGCCCGCCGCGACGGCGTCGTGCCCGGTGAACAGCCGGTCGGCGAGCCGCAGCCACGACCCGATCGCCGTCCCGCCGGCCGCCTCCAGCCGCCCCACCGCGTCCACCGCGCCGCGCCGGGACGCCGCGTCCGCCCGGACGAGCCGCTCCCCCTGCGGGAAGACCATCCGCGGCCGGTTCGCGCCCGCGACCACCGCGAAGTGCACGCCGTCGCGCAGCACGTTCACCGCCGCCCGCGCCGCCCGCTTCGCCGCCGCCATCTTGCCCCGGTACGACATCGACCCGGACGTGTCGATCATGATGATCTCCGCGGCGGGGGCGCGCCCGCCGTCCGCCGCCGGGCCCGGACCGCCGGACGCGCGCGCCTCCACCGAGACGATCGCGTGCATCTCCCGTCCGCCGGCCGGGAGGTAGGGGTTCTGGTCCACCCGTACGGCGAACTCCGGAAAATCGCTCATCTGCCCCGCTCCCTGCTCGGTCCTGGCGGCGGGTAGCGAAGGACCGCCACCGTCACGTTGTCGTGCCCTCCCGCGTCCAGCGCCGCCCGCACCAGCCGCCGCGCCGCGTCCAGCGGGCCGTCCCGGCCGGTGAGCGCCACGGCCGCGAGGTCGGACGGCTCCGGCAGGTCGTTCCACAGCCCGTCGCTGCACAGCACCACCAGCCCCGGTCCCGTCGGCCGGAACGCCGCCACGTGCGGGTCGAGCGGGCCCGCGTCGGCCCCCAGCCAGGCGGTCAGCACATGCGCCCGCCGGTCGGCCCACGCCTCCTCGGCGCTCATCGCACCCTGCTCGATCATGGACGAGGCCCACGAGTCGTCCGTGGTGAGCCGGCACGAGCCCGCCGGCGAGAGCCAGTAGGCGCGGCTGTCGCCGACCCAGCCGACGGTGATGCCGCCCGCGTCCACGACGGCCGACACGAACGTGCACGCCGGCGAGGAGTCGGGATCGCCGGGCAGCCCCGCCACGACCTCGCCCGCCCGCGCCGCCGCGTCGCGCATCGCGCCCCGCGGGTCGGCGCCGGCCGGGACCCGGCCGGTCAGCACCGCCAGCGCCGCTTCGGCGGCCAGCCGCGACGCCTCCTCCGACCCGGGCGCCGTCGCGACCCCGTCGCACACCACGGCGCACACGCCCGCGGGCAGCTCCGCCAGCGCGAACGCGTCCTCGTTCCGGCTGCGCCGCAGCCCGAGGTCGCTCACCGCCGCCCCGGACCGCCCGGCCTCGGCCTCGACGTGCTCCCGCCCGCTCGGCTGCCGCAGCCCGCACTGCTCGCAGTACCCGTCCGCGCCGACGGCGCCGACGCCGCAGTCCACGCAGGCGCCCCCGGCCGCGGTGCCCGGGTCGGCCTGGGGTGCGCTGGGCGGCTGCTCACGCTGGCGGGGGACCGGGTTGGGCGCGAACGGGGCCGCGCGGGAAGCCGGGGTCGGCGAGGCGTGCGGAAGGGCCGTGCCGAGCGGCGGGGTCCTGGGCGTGGTGGGGTCGGGGCGCCCGCACTCCTCGCAGAAGCGGTCGCGTTCGTTGACGGGCTCGCCGCAGGTGCGGCAGAGCGCGACGGGGGTGTGCTGGTCCGCGTTCATGTTCAGAAGAGCGTCCTCGGGCGGACGGCGTTGGCCCGTTTGACCATCGCGTGGCGGTGCTCGGCGCCGTCGGCGAGCTTGGCGAGCACGCGGTAGACGTCCTCCAGCTTCTTGCGGAGGGCCTGCTCGTCCAGGTCGGTGCCGAGGATCTGCTGCCGGACGCCGGGCGGGGTCGTCCCGCGGCCGGCGCGGACCCAGGTCAGCGCCGCCTCCAGCACCTCGGCGGCGAACGCGGCCGACCGCTCGGTGTCCAGGCGCAGGGACGACAGCCGCCGTCCCGCCTCGACGAGCGCGGGCGCGTTCAGCTCGGCGTCCCCGCGCCCCCGCACGGCGGTGGCGACGGCGGCGAGCTGCGCGGCGAGGTAGTGGCTGGAGATCCGCGGGACCGAGTCGAGGACGCGTTCGGCGGACGCCCGGTCGCCCGCCGCGAGCCGGGTTCGGGCCAGCCCGAACGCCGCGCTGACGTGGGTGGGATCGGTCCGCCAGACCGTCTCGTAGTAGTAGCCGGCGGCGGCCGTCTCGCCCAGGGTCTCGTGGCAGAACGCCAGCGCGAGCTTGGGCGCCTGCTCGCCGGGCGCGAGGTCGTACAGGTCGTTGAACACCGCGACGGCCTCGGTGCCGCGCCCGCCGGCGAGGGCCCGCGCGCCCCGGTACCAGTCGACGCGCCAGTCGTCCGGGGCTTCGGCGGCGATGTCCTCCAGGAGGTGCGCGGCGCCGTCGAGGTCGCCCAGCTCGATCCGGACGCGCACCAGCGCGAGCCGCACCTCGCGGGACGCGACCGGCGCGGAGGCCAGCGCCGCGGCCAGGTCGGCGGGGTCGCGGGCGGTGAGCCCGGCGAGGAACGCGGCCGCCGGGTCGGAGGCGTACACCAGCGGGACGGGCAGCGCCGCCGCGGCGGCGGCCGGCTCCACCGGGGCCAGGATCGGCGGTGCCCCGCCGCTCCCCCGGGCGCCGTCCAGACCGCCGACGATCTCGGTTCCGGCCGTCTGCTGCTCCGGCCCGAACAGCGGGGACGGCGCGGGGCGCGGGCGCCCGTCCTCCGCCGACAGGACCTCCCGCAGCACGCCGGTGAGCTGCTCGGCCATCTCGGCGGCGCTCTGGAACCGGCGGGCCGGGTCGGGGTGCGTGGCCCGGCGCAGCAGCCGGTGGTAGGACTCGTGCCGCTGGAACAGCGGCACCTCCTCGCGCGGCGGCAGGCTGCGCAGGTGCCGCCCGGTGTAGCCGCGGAACGGGAAGCTCAGCACCGCCAGCGTGCGGCCGACGGTGTAGAGGTCGGAGCTGACCGAGGGGCCCTGCGAGCCGATCTCGGGGGCCTGGTAGCCGGGCGTGCCGAAGATCGGGCTGTCCGCGTCGAAGGCCCGCCGGACGCCGCCGAGGTCGATCAGCTTGAGCTGCTCCTCGGACTGGATCGCGTTGTCGGGCTTGAAGTCGCAGTACAGCAGCCCGACGCCGTGCAGGTAGCCGAGGGCGCTCAGCACCTCCAGGCCGTAGGCGATGACCTGGCCGAGCGGCAGCGACGCCTGGTCGCCCTGCGCCTGGCGGGCGCTGAGCAGGATGTCCTTCAGCGAGCGGCCGCCGACGTACTCCATGACGATGTAGCCGGACTCGCCGTGCCGCACGAAGTTGTAGATCTTGACGATGTTCGGGTGCTCGACCTCGGCGAGGAACGCGCGCTCGGCGGTCGCGGCGGCGAGCGAGTCGGCGTCGCCGGTGTCGAGCAGGCCCTTGAGGACGACCCACCGCTCGCTCACGTTGTGGTCGCGCGCCAGGTACACCCAGCCGAGCCCGCCGTGGGCGAGGCAGCCGAGCACCTCGTACTGGCCGCCGATCATCTCGCCCGGCCGCAGCTTCGGGGTGAAGGAGAACGGGTGGCCGCAGTTGCGGCAGAAGCCCTCGGTGCGTCCCGGGCGGCCGCCCCGGCTGCGCCCGACCTTCTCGTCGCACTTGCTGCAGAAGCGCCGGTTCTCCGGCACCTCCGGATTCTCCATGATCGCCGAGGCGGGGTCGCGGGCCGGCACCGGCGGCACCTCGACGAGCCCCGCGCCGAGCATCCCGCGCCTGGCCGAGCCGCTGGAGCCCGTCCCGCGGGTGCCGCCGCGCGAGGCCGTCCGCCCGGACCCGACGCTGCCCGACCCGCTCGTCGGCGCGCTGCCGTACGAGGACCCCTGCCCGCTGCGCCCGCTCTGGCCGGACGAGCCCGGCGGCATGCCCGCGGGAGGCGCGGGAGCCGCCGGAGTGGTCACCGGCGCCTGCCCGGCGGCGCCCGGGGCCGAGCCCGGAGGCCGCCCGTACGCGCCCGGGTAGCCGGGCATCGCGGGCGCGGCCGGACGCACGGGCGCCGCCGTCCGGGCGGGCTGCGCCGGACCGCCCGGTGACGGGCCGATGGGCGCCGGACCGGTGTGCGACGGATTGATCGGCACGGCGGGATGGGACGGCGCCGGCTGGGACGCGGACGCGGGCTGAGGCGCCGGCCGAGCCGCGGGAGGCGCCTGCTGGGGCGCCCGCTGCGAAGACGAGTTCGGTGGCGGTGCCACGGCGGGAGCCATGCCGCAGACGTCGCAGAAGCCGTCCGCCTCCACCTCGCCCGTGCAGCCGGGCTGGGTGCATCGGTTCATCGCCGGGTCCCCGTCTCGCTCTCGCACGCCCTGATCGCTCGCTGGTACTCCGCCAGCACCGTGGTCGCCCTGCGCAGATCGCAGGGCGCCGTCCACAGCACCTCGCGCGCCTCCCCGTACAGCACGGTGAGCCGCTCGTCCTCGGCCAGGCCGAGCCGCGCGGCCTTCGCCCGGTACGCCTCCAGGCGCCCCCGCAGCTCACCCCGCCGGTCGAGCAGCCCGGCACTGAGACGCAGGTCACCGCGCGCCCGTTCCAGCGCCTCCTCGACGGCGTGCTCCAGCTCGGCGAAGCGTCCCGCCATCTCCACCCAGCGGCCGGCCTCGCGCAGCCGCTCGAGGGCGGCGAGCCGGTCGCGCAGCGCTGCGCCGAGGCCCCGCGAGGGCTCCGGGAGGTTCGGGGAGTGGATCTTGTCGAGGGCCGTCGCGTGGGCGTCGTGGGCCCGCCGCTCCGTCTCCTCGACCTCCTCGACGGAGGCCGCGACCCGAGCCACGAGCTCCTCGTAGTCCTCGCGCATCCGGGCGACGCCGGCGAGTTCGTCGCCGAGCGAGGTCAGTATGGCGCAGACGCGGTCGAGGCGGGCGGTGTCGGCGTGGCCGTCCTTGACCAGCGACAGCGGGTCGGTGCGGACGAGCCGGCCGAGCGCGGTCAGCTCGCGGCCGACCCGGTCCAGCTCCGGATGCCGGGTGCCGTCCAGCGAGTGCGCCAGCCGCGCCGTCCTGCGCCAGCTCTCCTCGGCGTCCTCCAGCGGCTGGAGCAGCGCCGACCAGGCGGCGTCGGCGGCGGTGATCTCGCCCGCGACGAACTCGTAGGCGTCCGACATCATCGCGACGGCCTCGTCCAGCGTGATGCGGCGCTCCTGCGGGCCGAGCAGCGTCCGGTGCTCCAGCGGGATCTGCCCGTCGGGCAGCTCCACCGACTGGCCCGACAGCAGGCCGGACAGCTCCATCAGCGCGGCCGGGTCCAGCCGGGGCGACCGCTCGCGCAGCTCGCCCGCCGCGTCCAGGACGCGCTGGTAGGCGTCGAACAGGCGCCACAGCGTCGCCAGCCGGGCCTGCGCCACGTCCCAGCGCCGCCACGTCTCGCCGGTGAGCCGGGCGCCCTTGAGCAGGCGGCCGCCGTCGTGGCGTTCCAGTTCGAGGAGGTTCGCGGCGATGCGGTCGCGCTCGTCCCGGAGCGTGCGCAGGGCATGGTCGACGCCTTCACGGCTCATGGGCGCGGCGGCCCCTGCCCCGCTCTGGTCCAACGTCTGCCCCGCGATCGTCTTCTCGGTCCCCCCTGAGCATGCCCGCAGAGCCGGTCTGGGAGCACGGACCGGTCCAGTATCGGACGTACGCTCTCATACAAGTGTGATCCGTGACACTAACCGAGACAAGGTGCTTTCCGTCTCGACAGGTCCGCGTCGCGGGACCGCCGCTCTCCGCTGATCCTCACGTGCCCGTACCCTGTGCAGGGGGAACCTCGTTGTCCCTGGTGACGTTACGACAGATACGTCATTTAACGAGAGGAGTGGTGAGTCCGCGGTGTCGGACCCCAGTCATAGACCCGGTGCCCCATGCTGAGCGCGGCACTGGGAGTCCTCGCGGTGATCGTCCTCACCGCCGCCACCGGATACTTCGTCGCCCAGGAGTTCGCCTACGTCGCCGCCGACCGCGCGACCCTGGAGCAGGCCGCCGAACGCGGCGACACCTCCGCCCGCAGAGCCCTCAAGGTCATCGGCAGGGTCTCCTTCATGCTGTCGGGCGCGCAGCTCGGCATCACGATGACGACCCTGGTCGTCGGCTTCATCGCCAAACCCGCCCTCGCCGAGCTGATCCAGCCGCTGCTGGGCCTGGTGGGCATCCCCGAAGGGGCGACGGGCGCCATCGCCCTCGCGACTGGCTTCGTCCTGGCGACGCTCATCCAGATGCTCCTCGGCGAGCTGTTCCCGAAGAACCTCGCCCTGGCCCGCGCCGAGCAGCTCGCGCGCGTACTGGCCGCGTCAACGCTCGTCTACCTGACGGTCGCGGGGCCGCTGATCAGGCTGTTCGACCGCGCGGCGGAGCGGCTGCTGCGCGCCGTGGGCGTCGAGCCCGTCGAGGAACTGCACAGCGGCGCCACGCTCGAGGAGCTCGGCGACATCATCGGCAAGTCGCACAGCGCCGGGCACCTGCCCGCCGACCTGTCCGGCCTGCTCGACCGCGCCCTGTCGTTCGGCGACCTCACGGCCGACGAGGTCATGGTGCCGCGCCCGCACGTCCGCGCGCTGCCGGCGACCGCGCCGCTCGCCGACCTGGTCGCGCTGATCCGCGAGACCGGGCACAGCGCCTACCCCGTCTACGGGACGGAGGTCGACGACGTCGTCGGCGTCGCGGGCGTCCGCGAGGTCGCCGACGACGCGCTCGACCCGTCCACCCCGGTCGGGTCCGTCGCCCGGCCCGCGCTGCTGGTGCCCGGCAGCCAGCCGCTGTACGGCGTCATCGAGCACATGCGCGACTCCGGCGAGGAGTTCGCCTGCGTCGTGGACGAGTACGGCGGGCTCGCCGGCATCCTCACCTTCGAGGACGTCGCCGAGGAGCTCGTCGGGGAGATCGCCGACGAGACCGACGGCCCCGAGGACGCCCCGGAGTCCGGGCCCGACGGGTCCTGGCTGGTCGACGCCGGCATGCGCATCGACGAGGTCGGCCGCCTCACCGGCCTCGACCTGCCCGAGGGCGACGCCTACGACACCCTGGGCGGCCTCGTCATGGCGGAGCTGCGGCGGCTGCCGAGCCCCGGCGACCGCCTCACCGTCGCACTGGACGGCGGCGCCGTCGAACTGGAGGTCGTGAGCGTGGCCCGCCGGGTCGCCGAGAAGATCCTGATCCGCGCGGCCGCGCCCGCGGACGTCCCGTCCGGCGAGGAGGAGGTCGCGTGGACCCGCTGACCTCGCTGCTGATCACCGCCGCGCTGCTGCTCGGCAACGGCTTCTTCGTCGCCGCCGAGTTCGCGCTGGTCGCGGCCAACCGCCCGCAGCTCGAACGCGCCGCGGCCAAGGGCAGCCGCCCCGCCGTGGCCGCCGTCGCGGGCGTCCGCGAGCTGTCGCTCATGCTCGCCGGCGCGCAGTTCGGCATCACGATGTGCTCGCTCGGCCTCGCCATCGTCACCGAGCCCGCGTTCGAGCACTTCCTCGAACCGCCGCTGCACGCGCTCGGCGTCCCTGAGGCGGGCTCCAAGGCCATCGCGCTCGGCTGCGCGCTCGCCGTCGTGACGTTCCTGCACATGGTCATCGGCGAGATGGCGCCGAAGTCGTGGGCGATCGCGCACCCGGAGCGGTCGGCGATGATCCTCGCCCTGCCGTTCCGCGCGTTCGCGAAGGTGTCCCGCCCGATCCTGTCGGCGCTGAACGCCGTGACCAACGCCCTGCTGCGGCTCATCCGCGTCACGCCGAAGGACGAGCTGGACAGCCACACCGACCCGGCGCGGCTCAGCCACCTCGTCGGCGAGTCCCGCCGCCTCGGCCTCATCGGGCGCCGCGACCACGAGCTGCTGCACCGGGCGATCTCGGCGCGGGAGGCCACGGTCGGCCGCCTCGTCGTGCCCGCCACCTCCGTCACCACGATCGACGCGGACGCGACCGCCGCGCAGATCCGCCGCACCGCCACGGCCAGCGGCCACAGCCGCCTGCTGGTCCGCGACCTGGACGGCGCGATGACGGGGATCGTCCACGTCCGGGCCGCCATCATCGAGCCGGGCGACGAACGCCGGGCGGGCGAGCTGGCGCACCCGGCCCCCGTCCTCACGGCGAAGACGACCGTGCTGGACGCGGTCAGCCGCATGCGCCGCGGCCGCGCCCAGCTCGCCGTGGTCAACGACGACCACGACGAGTTCACCGGCATCGTCACCCTGGACGACCTCCTGGCGGAGCTTCTGGCCACCAACCCGCACTGACACAGCCCGCGTACCTGCGACAACACCGCAGGTGTCGAGGTGCTGCAACGGGTTTTCCGGTTCATCATCGGAGGATGAGCGGACACGGTCACGGCCACGGGCACTCGCGCAAAGGGCGCCTCACCCACCTGATGCGCCCGCACTCGCACGAGGCGGCCGACAAGGTGGACTCCGCCATGGAGGCGAGCGCCCAGGGCATGCGCGCCCTGTGGATCTCCCTGGTGGCCCTGGGCGCGACCACGGCACTGCAAGCCGCCGTGGTCGCGTTCACCGGTTCGGTCGCGCTGCTGGGCGACACGCTCCACAACGCCGCCGACGCGCTGACGGCCGTCCCGCTGGGCATCGCGTTCCTGCTCGGCCGCCGCCCGCCGTCCCGCCGGTACACCTACGGGTACGGCCGCGCCGAGGACCTGGCGGGCGTCGTCATCGTCCTGGCCATCGCCGCGTCCTGCGCCGTCGCCGGGTACACCGCCGTCCAGCGCCTGGCCCATCCACAGCCTGTGGAACACGTGGCCGCCGTGGCGGGCGCCGCACTGGTCGGCTTCCTGGGCAACGAACTGGTGGCCCGCTACCGCATCCGCACAGGCCGCCGCATCGGGTCCGCCGCGCTGGTCGCCGACGGTCTTCACGCCCGCACGGACGGCTTCGCGTCACTGGCCGTCCTGTTGGGCGCCGCCGGTGTCGCCCTGGGCGCCCCCTGGGCCGACCCGGTCGTCGGCCTGCTCATCACGGTGGCGATCCTGACCGTCCTGTGGCAGACGGCCCGTGAGGTGTGGCGCCGCCTGATGGACGCCGTCGACCCCGCCCTGGTCGACCGGGCCGAAGCCGCCCTCTCCGCCACGCCCGGCGTCCGGGCCGTGGGCGACGTCCGACTTCGCTGGATCGGCCACAGTCTGCGCGCCGAATGCGACGTAATCGTCGACCCGGCCGCCACCGTCGTCCACGCCCACCGGATCGCCGTGGACGCCGAGCACAGCCTCCTGCACGCCCTCCCCCGCCTGGCCGGAGCCGTCGTCCACCCCGACCCCGAACCCCGCCCCGGTGAAGATCATCACGCCGCTCTGGCGGGACATCGCTGAGCTCGCGACCTGTGAGACGTTAGTCCGGAGCAGAAGGGGAACATACTGGCCCCGGACGATCGATCTGGGACGGGATGGCGTCGTGAACCAGCCTTCGGAAACCAACGGACCCGACGAGAACACCGGACCCCCCTACGTCCCGGACTCCGACCTCCCCACGGTCACCGTCCCCCTCCCCACCGTGGACGAGCAGGAACCACCCGCCGAGGCCACCCAGGCCCTCCCAGCCGTCACCCCGCCCGAAACCGGCGAGCCACCGTCCGGCGCCACACCACCGGCCAACGAAGCCCCGACCGCGCCAGCCGAGCCCACGAACACCCCACCCCCGGCTCCAGCACCCGCCGCAGACACAACGGCCATCGACCTACCAGACCTCACCGCAGCGGACGCGCAGTCGAAGCAGTCCAGCTCCCCGGAGCCACCCGCCAACCCCACCGCTGGAGACCCCGCCGCCAGCGAAGCCACACGCGCTCACGAACTGCCCGCGACCGCGCCACCCGCGGGCGGCCAAGCCGAAGGCGTAGCCACCCAGCAACCACCACCCGCCACCCCGCCCGCTGGGGACCTCGTCGGCAACGAATCCACACGCGCCCATGACCTGCCCGCGACTGCGCCACCCGGGGGCGGACAGGGCGACGGCGAGAGCGATCAGGAACCGGCGCCTGCGGACCTGGCCGCTGGGGACCCCGCGGCTAGCGAGTTCACGCGCGTTCAGGAGCCACTCCTTGGTGAGGTGCCTGTCGGCGGGCAGGGCGACGGTGTGGCCGGTCAGGAGCCGGCGCCTGCCGACCTGGCCGGTGGGGGCTCCGCCGGTAGCGAGTCCACACGCGTTCACGAGTTGTCCGTGGTTGAGCCGTCTGGTGACGGAGAGGGCGTGGATGCTGCGGACGGCGTGGTCGTCCCGGAACAGGGTGTCGAGGAGGAAGGGCTTGATCCTCGGGCGGCTCTGGGGACGGTGCCGATCGATGTCGCCGAGCCGACGCCTCCGTTGGGGACGGAGACGGGCGAGGAGGGCTGGCGTGAGCTGGTCGAGAGCGTCTACGGGCCGCTGACCGAGTTCTACGAGGGGCTCGACGCGCGGCTGCGGGAGGTGCCCGAGGACGTGCCGCCGGTGGGGTGGGCGCCGCACATCGGGGCGGTCCGGGCACTGCGGGACGGTCAGGTCGCGGGGGACTGGGACGTGCTCGCCCGGTTCCTGGTGGCGCCCGGGACGCTGGAAGGCGCGGAGGCGCCGCGGCTCGTCCAGGTGGACGAGGGCGACGACGCCCGGGTCGTCCGGGACGCGGTCAGGGAGCTCACGGAGGCGGACGGGCGGGCCCTGCTGATCGCCCCCACCCCCGAGAGGGCCGCCGAGCTGCTGCGCGGTGTGGAGGGCGACCCCGACGTCTTCTCGCTGCTGATCGAGACGCGGCCGGAGACGGCGGAGGCGCGGTCGGTGCGGACGCAGGCGCTGCCGCCCGTCGAGGAGCCGCCCGCCGAGCAGGAGCCGCCGCTGCGGGATCCGGGGTCCAACGGGACGGTCGAGTTCAAGCCCCTGACCGGCGCGCTGCCGGAGCCGGAGGCCGCGGTGACCAGGGCCGAGCCGCTGCCCTCGCTGCCGCCCGTGGAGCCGGTGGAGCCCGAGGAGGGGCCGTCGGCGCCGGAGACGCGGGTGCGGTCGGCGGCGCTCCGTCCGGTCGGGGAGGCGTGGCGGCTGTCGTGGCAGACGGAGGCGCGGCTGCTGCAGCGCGGGCTGATGTCGCTGGAGCAGTGGCCGCGGGACGCGGCGGCGCTCCAGTCCGTCCGGGCGGAGAACCTGCGGCGGGCCGAGCAGCTCGAGGCGGAGAAGGCGGGCCTGGCCGAAGCGATCGAGGAGGCGCGGGCCGCCGCGGCGGGCGCGCAGGAGGCGGCGGCCGACGCCGACGCCGAGGCGGAGCGGCTGTCCGGCGTCCAGGAGGAGGCCGAGGCGGAGCTGGAGGGGCCGCGGGCCGAGGCGGAGCGGCTGCAGAGGGCCGCGGACGAGGCGGGCGCCGAGGCGGCGGCGCAGACCCGGACCGCCGACGCCGCCTACGCGCGGTGCGTCCAGATCGATGAGCGGGCCAAGACGGCGCAGGCGGAGTTGCAGGGCGCGCGGCAGGCGGAGGCGTCCCTCACCGACGAGCTCGCGCGGGCGCGGGAGGCGCTGCCCGGCGCGGCCGAGGAGGCGCACCGGCTGACGGCGGCCGACGCCGACGCCGCGGCGGAGGGGCACGCCGCGTACTACCGGCTGGTGTCGGCGGAGTCGGCGCTGTCTGCGCTGCGCCGCAAGATGACGCTCGGGCAGCGCCTGCACGTGGCGTCGCCGCCGTCGGAGCTGCGCGGCCTGCGCGAAGAGGCCAAGGCCCGGACGCGGGAGGCGGACGAGGCGGCGACGCGGGCGCGGGAGGCCAAGGAGGCGGCGGAGCACGCGGAGCGGGTGCGGCGCGGGCTGGCGTCGTTCGTGTCCGAGGGCGGGGCGCGGCTGAAGGCGGCGCAGGAGGCCCAGGAGCGGCTCGGGACGGAGCTGACCTGGCTCGCGGCGGAGCGGGAGAAGGTCGGCGCCGAGCACCAGGAGCAGGCGCGGCAGGCGTCGGAGGCGGTCGAGCGGGCCACCGAGGCGGGCCTGCGGGCCCGCGCGGCGCACCAGGTCGCGCAGGCGATCGAGGAGCGGGCGACCGCCGCGCGGACGTCCCGCGAGGCGGCGCTGGCGGCGGCGGCGCAGGCCCGGTCGGACGCGGAGGCCGCGGCGGCGCGCGCGGCGGAGACCGGGGCCGAGCTGGCGCGCCGCACGGAGGAGGCCGCGGCGGAGATCGCCGAGCTGGAGGCCGAGCTGGAGACGGTGGCGGCGGCCGAGGGGCGGTCGCGGGAGAACGTCCTGGAGATCTGCGGCGCCGACCCCGCCGACGACCCGGAGGCCGTCCCCGCGCACCAGCGCCGCGCGATGGCCCGGATCGAGGAGCTCACCGGCTACCTGGAGGGCGGCCGGGCGGCGGGCGGCGAGGTCCTGCTCCGCACCGCCGACCTCGTCGTCGGGACGCCGGCGGGCGCCGGGCTGACCGTCCGCGACGAGGAGTTCGACGCTCTGATCGTCGCGGACGCGGGCACGGTGACCGACGGCGAGTTCCTGATCGGGGCCGTCCGGGCGCGCCGCTGGATCCTCGTGGGGACGGCCGGGACGCGCCCGCCGGGCTACCGGGAGTACGAGGGCTCGCCGTCCGGGCGGCTGGAGCTGAGCCCGTTCGAGCGCGCCTCGACGGCCGCGCCCGGCCTGGTGGACTAGTCCGTGTTTCACAGTCCCGGCCCACTTCGCTCGCCTGGCGGCGGTGTTTCAACAGTCCCGGCCCACGTAGCTCGCCTGCGGCTCGCTACGTGACCTGGCCTGGGCGAACGCGGCATCGCTTCGCGATCCGCCCGGCTCCGCTCGCCTCCGGCCTCGCTCCACCGGCCAGGTCACGCGTTCGCGCGCGTGGCTGAGGCGACTTCGAGACAGGCCCTAGTCCCGGTCCTTGTCGTCGTCGGGGAGGAACAGGTGAAGGAGCCAGCCGACGACACCGACGACGATCGCGCCCCAGAAGGCGGGCCAGAACCCGGTCACGTGGAACGGCAGGTCGAGCCCCTCCGCCAGCTCGCTCGTCAGCCAGAGCAGCAGCGCGTTCACGACGAGCCCGATGAGGCCGAGCGTGATGACGTAGAAGGCGCAGCCGAGGGTCTTGATGATCGGCTTGAGGACGGCGTTGACCAGCCCGAAGATGGCGGCGACCGCGACCAGCGTGAGGATCCGCCGACCGGTGGTCTGGTCGCCGAGCGTGATGCCGTCGATCAGGACCGTGGCGACCCACAGGGCGACCGCGGTGGCGACGACCTTGAGAAGAATGCGCACGCCATGCATCATGCTGGCCGGGAACCGGCCATGTCATCCCACTGAGAAACGATCCGGGCGGAGACTCCCGTCATCACCGCGAATGACCCGCCCGGCGCGGGCGTCCTACTCGGTGCGGTCGAAGAACGGGGAGGTGGCGGCGGGCTGCGAGCGGGCGCCGGACCCCCGGCCCGCCACGCGGGCGCCCTGCACGGCGGGCTCGCGCGGCGCGACGTTCCGCGGGGACGAGTTCTGCCGGACGCGGGCGAGTTCGCGCTCCAGGCGGCGCTTCTCCATCTCCAGCGTGGTCAGGGACTCCTCGTGCTCCTCGCGGAGGTCGCGCAGGTCGCGGCGGTTGCGGATGCGGCGGGCGGCGCCCGTGTAGGCGAGCGTCATGCCGACGAGGAAGACGAGGGACACGGCCGCGCCGGAGAGGAACACCTGCCATTCGCTCTCCAGGCCCGGGACGGCCTGGCCGAAGACGACGAGGTCCGCCGGGCCGGTGTTGTCCATGACGACGCCGGCGCCGACGGCGATGGCGGCCGCGACCAGGAGGAAACCGAGGAACACCATGGGCACATCTCCTTCGCGAGAGACTCCGGAGGGGGAACGGAGGGACCCCACCATGCCAGACCGCAACTCGATCATGTCGTATTCGTCGGATAAATGCTGGTCAGATGGCGTTCGTCCGAAGTGACCGCACCGGGTTCCGAAGTGATCGCGGCGGGTAGTGACGGGACGTCGCCCGAGACCCGTGGAGGCCCCATGTCCGTGCAGGCCATCGTGTTCGACCTGGACGGCGTCCTGATCGACTCCGAGCCGGTGTGGGAGGAGGTGCGGCGCGGCTACGTCGCCGAGCGCGGCGGGCGCTGGCTGTCCGACACCCAGGACCGGCTCATGGGCATGAGCACCGAGGAGTGGGCGGACTACATCGCCACCGACCTGGTCGACGGCGTCACGGCCGAGGAGGTCGCCTACGAGGTGGTCGACCGGATGTCGCAGCGGTACGTGGACGGGCCGCCCCTGCTGCCGGGCGCCGAGGACGCCGTCCGCCGGATGGCCGGATACCGCCCGCTCGGGCTGGCCAGCTCGTCCCCCCGCGCCCTGATCGACCTCGTGCTCGGGCATCTCGGGGTGGACGGCCTGTTCCACGCGACCGTGTCGACCGAGGAGGTCGAGAACGGCAAGCCCGCTCCGGACGGCTACCTCACCGTCGCGGCGCGGCTGGAGGTGCCGGCGCGGGCCTGTGTCGCGATCGAGGACTCCAGCAACGGGCTGCGGTCGGCGCACGCGGCGGGCATGGCGGTGATCGCGATCCCGCGCCCGGCGCACCCGCCGGCGGCCGACGCGCTGGCGCTGGCCGCGCACGTCGCGAACGGCCTCGACGAGCTGACCCCCGAGCTCGCGGAGGCGGTCGTCCACAGGTGAAGGTTCCGGGGACGGGTGTCCGCGGCGGTTCGTAGTATGGCCCGGTGACTTCCCCTGAGACCCCGGAGACCCTCGAGACCCTGCGGCGCGTGTTCGGCTACGACGCGTTCCGGGACGGCCAGCGGGAGATCATCGAGCATGTGGTCGCCGGCGGGGACGCCCTCGTCCTGATGCCGACCGGCGGCGGCAAGTCGCTGTGCTACCAGATCCCGGCGCTCGTCCGGAAGGGCACCGGCGTCGTCGTCTCGCCCCTCATCGCCCTCATGCAGGACCAGGTGGACGCCCTGCGCGCCCTCGGCGTCCGCGCGGGCTTCCTCAACTCCACCCAGGACTTCGACGAGCGCCGCGTGGTCGAGGCCCAGTTCACGACGGGCGAGCTCGACCTGCTGTACCTGGCGCCGGAGCGGTTGAAGCTCGCCGCGACCGTCGAGCTGCTCGACCGGGGCGACGTCTCCCTGTTCGCGATCGACGAGGCGCACTGCGTGTCGCAGTGGGGGCACGACTTCCGCCCCGACTACCTGACGCTGTCCGGCCTGCACGAACGCTGGCCCGACGTCCCCCGCATCGCGCTCACCGCGACCGCCACCGAGGCCACCCGCGGCGAGATCGCGTCCCGCCTCCAGCTGGAGCAGGCCCGCCACTTCGTGGCGAGCTTCGACCGTCCCAACATCCAGTACCGGATCGAGCCGAAGACCGACGCCAAGCGCCAGCTGCTGCGCCTGCTCCAGAGCGAGCACAAGGGCGACGCGGGCATCGTCTACTGCCTGTCCCGCAACTCGGTCGAGAAGCACGCCGCGTTCCTGACCGAGAACGGCATCGAGGCCCTCCCCTACCACGCGGGCCTCGACGCCGGGATCCGCGCCGCGAACCAGGCGCGCTTCCTGCGCGAAGAGGGCCTCGTCATGGTCGCGACCATCGCGTTCGGCATGGGCATCGACAAGCCCGACGTCCGCTTCGTCGCCCACCTCGACCTGCCCAAGTCCGTCGAGGGCTACTACCAGGAGACGGGCCGCGCCGGACGCGACGGCCTCCCGTCCACCGCCTGGCTCGCCTACGGCCTGCAGGACGTCGTCAACCTGCGCAAGATGATCGACGGCGGCGAGGGCGACGCCGCGCACCGCCGCCGCCAGGGCATGCACCTCGACTCCATGCTCGCCCTCTGCGAGACGGTCGAGTGCCGCCGCGTCCAGCTGCTGAACTACTTCGGCCAGTCCGGCGAGCCCTGCGGCAACTGCGACACCTGCCTCACACCGCCCGAGACGTGGGACGCGACCGTCCCCGCCCAGAAGGTCCTGTCGACCGTGGTCCGCCTCGACCGCGAACGGCGCCAGAAGTTCGGCGCCGGCCACATCGTCGACATCCTCCTCGGCAGGAAGAACGCGAAGGTCATCCAGTTCGACCACGACTCGCTGAAGGTCTTCGGCATCGGCACCGAACTGCGCGACGTCGAGTGGCGCGGCGTCGTCCGCCAGCTCCTCGCGCAGGGCCTGATCGCGGTGGAGAGCAACCACGGCACGCTCGTCCTGACCGACGAGAGCGGCGCCGTGCTGCGCGGCGAGCGCAAGGTGATGATGCGCCGCGAGGCCGAACGCCCCGCCGCGAAGGCGGCGAAGACCGCCAAGGCGGCCAAGCCCCAGGTCGAGCTCCCCGTCGAGTCGATGCCGATCTTCGAGCGGCTCCGCGCCTGGCGTGCCGCGACGGCCAAGGAGCAGGGCGTCCCCGCCTACGTCATCTTCCACGACGCGACCCTGCGCGAGATCGCCACCGCCCTCCCCACCTCCCTGGCGGAACTGGGCCGCGTCAACGGCGTCGGCGAGAACAAACTCGCCAAGTACGGCGACCAGGTCCTGGAAACCCTGACCTCCGAGTAGAAGCCTGTGGCCGTCCCCCGAATCACCGGCAAGCAGACGGCACCCCTGGTCACACCGGTGTGTCGCCATCGGGCCCACCACCTGCTCTTTACTCTGCGTTGTTGTTTGATTACCATCTGTATATGATACGAAAGAGCAAGATCGCCGCCAGCTCCAGCCCGGGTTGGACCGCTCCCGGCACGAGCTGGACCCGCGCCGCAACCAACCTGACCGCCCCGAACACCCACCGGACCCGGCCCGGGACGAGCTGGACCTGCGCCAGCACAAGTTGGACCGCTCCCGACACCATCTGACCCGCCCCCGGCGCCGCCCGAACGTGCGGCGTCCCGGGGATGGCGAGACGCGTCCCTGATGGTGGCGGCTCGAAGCACCCGACGAAGGCCCAGAGCAAGACCACAAGAGGGGCCAGAAAACTCCTGCCCAGCCATATTCAGCCAGGCCGACTGACCACGGCTCCTATCTGCACATCTAGAGCGTTCAGGAGCCCGTACCGCTCTGGGCTCGGGCCGGTCAGAGGCCGGTGCCGTTCGGGGACTCGCGCCGGCCAGGAACCCGTGCCCGCCAGAGGCCCGCGCCCGTAAGGGGTCTTGCGTGTCGGGGGCTTGCCGGTCGGGGGGTGGGTGGGGTTCGGGGAACTCTCAGGGTTCTCCCAGGGTTCCGTGTGGGCTTCTGCCAGGCGCGGCCGCTTACATGTGCGGCATGCGAAACAACCGGAAGACGATCGCGGCCGGGGCCGGTGCCGCCGGGCTGCTCGGGCTCGGCCTCTACTTCTCCGTCCCCGCCTTCGCCGACGACCCCGCCCCCTCCCCCTCGCCCACGGCGCATGCGGGCCACGGCCACCCCGGCAAGGGGCACCCGTTCCGCCGGGCGCGCGCGCTGCGCGGCGTCCACGGTGAGGCCACCGTGAAGCGCAAGGACGGGTTCCACCTCGCCACCTGGCAGCGCGGCAAGATCACCGCTGTCTCGGCGACCGGGGTGACCGTTCGCAGCGACGACGGCGTCTCCTGGACGTGGACGTCCGACGGCAAGACCCGCGTCCGCAAGAACGGCGAGAAGTCGTCACTCAAGGGACTGGCCGGCGGCGACCAGGTGCTCGTCGCCGGGGAGCGCTCCGGCGGCACGCGGACCGCGCGGCTGATCCGCGTTCCCAAGCACCGCTAGTCCACCGGCGCCCCCACGCCGGGTAGTTTCGGGCGGTAGGCCCGATGTGCGGGCGCGGAGCCTGCGAGGGAGCGAGTTGCGGAGCCGATGAGCGAGACCCGGCGGGTCCTCGTCGTGGACGACGAGGCCAACATCCGTGACCTCATCGAGGTCGCGCTGCGCTTCCACGGTTTCGCGACCGCCACCGCCGGCACGGGCGAGGAGGCGCTCGGGGCCGTCCGCGAGGCCCGGCCCGACCTCGTCCTGCTGGACGTCATGCTGCCCGACCTGGACGGCTTCGAGGTGTGCCGGCGGCTGCGGGCGGACGGCGACCAGGTCCCGGTGATCTTCCTGACCGCGCGGGACACGCCGTCCGACACCGTCACGGGCCTCACGCTCGGCGGTGACGACTATGTCACCAAGCCGTTCTCGATCGAGGCGCTGATCGCCCGGGTGCGGGCCGTCCTGCGCCGGACGGCCCCGCCGGAGCCCTCCGCGGGGCCCGTGCTGCGCGTCGCCGACCTGGAACTCGACGAGGCGCACTGGACGGTGCGGCGCGGCGGCGTGCCCGTCGAACTGTCCCCGACCGAGTTCCGGCTGCTCGCCTACCTGATGCGCAACGCGGGCATGGTGCTCTCCCGCGCCCAGCTCCTCGACGGGGTGTGGGGCTGGGACCACGGCAACCCGCAGGTCGTGGAGACCTACATCAGCTATCTGCGCCGCAAGCTGGACCCGCTCGGCACCCCGCTCATCCACACCCAGCGCGGGGTGGGTTACGCGCTGCGGCCATGACGCTCAACGCCCGGCTGCTCACCGGCCTGCTCGCGATCACCACCGCCGGGCTGGCGATCATGGGCCTGGTCAGCGCGCTCGTCCTGAACGGGTACCTGATGCACCGCGTGGACGGCCAGCTCCAGGCCACCCGCGACCGCGCCGTGACGCGCCTGCTGCGTCCCGGCCTGCCCGAGCAGGGCGTCGCACCCGCGCAGTTCGTGGTGCTGGCCGTCGGCCCGGCGGGGCGGGTCCGCGTCCTCAGCGGCGACGCGCCCGCGCCCGAGCGGGCCGTCCGCGAGGTGCAGCGGCTGGGCAGGGACGAGCTGGCCGCCCGCGCCCGCGGCCTCGAACCGTTCTCCCTCCCCGGACTGCGCGCGGTGGCGCGTCCCTGGCGGGGCGGCGTCGTCGTCGTGGCGTCTCCCCTCACCGAGATCCACGCGGCGGTGCGCAACCTCGTGCTGTCCGAGATCGCGACGGCCGCCCTGCTGCTCGCCGTCCTGCTCGTGCTCGGCCGGTCGCTCATCCGCCGCGGCCTGCTGCCGCTGAGCCGGATGGCCGCCACCGCGCACGCCATCACGGCGGGCGGCGACCTGCGCGCCCGCATGCCCGGCCCCGGGCAGCGCACCGAGGTGGCCCGCCTCGCGTCCGCCGTCAACGTGATGCTGGAGCGGATCGAGCAGGCGTTCTGGGCGCGCAGCCGCTCCGAGGCGCGCGTCCGCGAGTTCGCGGCGGACGCGTCCCACGAGCTGCGCACGCCGCTCACGGCCATCCAGGGCTACGCGGAGTTGTACCGGCACGGCGCGCTCGGGCCGGACGAGCTGCCCGACGCGATGCGCCGCATCGAAGAGGAGGCCCGCCGGATGAACAGTCTCGTCACCGACCTCCTCGAACTCGCGCGTCTCGACCGTGAGGCGTCCCTGCACCCCGTCCGCACCGACCTCGTCGCCCTCGCCCGGGACGCCGTGGCCGACGCGACCGCGGCCGCCCCCGACCGTCCCATCGTGCTGGACGCCCCCGACACTTTGACGGCGACCGTCGACGAGGCCCGCATCCGCCAGGTCTTCGCCAACCTCCTGGCCAACGTGCGGGCCCACACCCCGCCCGGGACGCCCGCGACCGTCCGCCTTGCGCCCGGCCTGATCGAGGTGGCGGACGAGGGGCCCGGCATGTCCCCGGAAGACGCCGCCCGCGCGTTCGAGCGCTTCCACAGGGGTACGCAGGGCGGCACCGGCCTGGGCCTTCCCATCGTCGCCGCCATCGTCGCCGCCCATGGCGGACGCGCCGAACTGCTCTCCGAACCCTCCAGGGGGACGATCGTCCGCATCACGCTGGGTTCCCACTGAGCGGGACATCCCGGTACCGCCCGAGGGCGCCGTCCTGCACAGTCCGAAGGTCGGCTTCCCGAACCGAAGGAACCGCGGCATGGCGGGCTGGAGTCATCGGTACGCGCGAATCAACGGCCTGGACGTCCACTATGTGGAGCAGGGCGAGGGGCCGCTCGTCGTCCTCCTGCACGGCTTCCCGCACATCTGGTTCAGCTGGCGCCACCAGATCGGGCCGATCGCCGACGCCGGATTCCGCGTCGCCGCGCCCGACATGCGCGGTATGGGACACACCGGCGGTCCCCGGGACCACCGCGAGTACGACGTCGACCGGATCGTGGGCGATCTGACCGGCCTCCTCGACCACCTCGGCGAGGAGAGGGCCGTCTTCAGCGGCCTGGACTTCGGCCTGTTCGCCGCCTACGACCTCGCCTACCACCACCCCGACCGCGTCGCCGCGATCATCGGCCTGGAGAACCCGTTCTTCACGCCGAGCGACGAGTCGCCCCTGACGCTCGCCGCCCGCCAGGCCAGGCGGCACTTCAACCACATCCACTACTTCGCCGAGCCGGGCGTCGCCGACCGCGACCTCGCCGCCGCGCCCCGTGAGTTCCTGCGCAAGGTCTTCTACGCGCTGTCCAGCGACTACCACTACCTCGACGTCTGGCGGCAACCTCCGGGAACGTCGTATATCGACGCCCTCCCCGAGACGCCGCCGCTCCCGTGGACGTGGCTGACGGAACCGGAACTGGAGTTCTACGTCGACGCCTACAGCCGCAGCGGCTTCACCGGCGGGCTCAACTGGTACCGGGCGATGGACCTCTCCTGGGAGTACCGCAAGTCCTACGGCGACCGGAAGAACCCCGTCCCGTACTACTTCATCGGCAGCGAGCAGGACGCCGATCTCGAGGGCTGGCACGGCGACGACCCCGTGAACAAGCTCGGCGATCATCACGCCGATGTCCGCGGCGTCCGAATGATCAAGCAGGCCGGCCACATGACGCAGATGGAGAGGCCCGCCGAGACCACGGCGGCGATGCTCGGATTCCTCACGGGGAGCGACAGGTGAGCCTGACCGAAGACCGGGTCGTCGTGGTCACCGGCGCCAGCCGCGGCGCCGGGAAGGGCATCGCGCTGGCCCTCGGCGCGACCGGCGCGACCGTCTACGTGACGGGCCGGACCCGCGCCGAGGGCGACGCCGACCTCCCCGGCACGGTCTTCGCCACGGCCGAGGAGATCGGCGCACGCGGCGGCCACGGCGTGCCCGTGATCTGCGACCACTCCGACGACGCGCAGGTCGCGGACCTGTTCTCGCGGGTGGAGCGCGAGCACGGCAGGCTGGACGTCCTCGTCAACAACGCCTTCACGATCCCGGACGGCCTCACCCGCGAAGGGCCGTTCTGGGAGAAGCCGCTGGCGCTCCAGAGCATGTTCGACGTGGGGATGCGCTCCACCTACGTCGCCAGTTACCACGCCGCTCGGCTGCTGGTCAGTAACAATGCGGGCCTCGTCGTCAACACCTCGTCCTTCGGCGGGCGCTGCTACATGCACGGTCCCGCCTACGGCGCGGGAAAGGCCGCCGTCGACAAGATGGCGCACGACATGGCGGTCGATTTCGAGCCCTACAACATCGCCGTCATCTCGCTGTGGATGGGTCTGCTGAAGACCGAACGGAACAAGGCGCTTTTCGAGGGCGTCCCCGACCGGTACAGGTCGTTCGCCGCGGGGGCCGAGTCCGCCGAGTTCAGCGGACGGGTGATCGACGCGCTCGCCCGGCACCCGGAGTTCATGCGGTGGAGCGGGCAGGTCCACATCGGGGCCGAGCTCGGCGCCGAACTGGGCGTGGTGGACGTCGACGGCAGCAGTCCCCGCTCGCACCGCGGGCACCTCGGCGACCCGCCCACCTTCAGCCCCGCCGTCGTCAAGTAGTCGGCAACGCCTTCCCCAAGGCTTTCCCGTTCTACCGATCCGCAATTCAGCAGGATCCTTTTATTCGTCCCGCACATCTCCTGCGCGATGCAAACGTCTCTCCACGTCGCGGGACTGCCTGACGCCCTGGTCATCGCGGTCGCTGCGATTACTGGAGATACGCCGGAAATGCACCGTGAAAGGGCACCTGACCTGACGCGCACGCGGAGTTATGATCCACAACAGGGCCGAGGAGATAACGGTCCCATCCGGGACGTCCGGACGTCCGTTGTCCGCATTCCTTCGTCCATCCCTGTCCGGCCGAGACCGTGCGAGACAAGGCGATGGGACTCCAGCGAGGAGGCACCATGACCCACGTCGAGCAAGAGCCCGCCCCGCACGCTCCGTCCGCGATCGCCGACCCGGCGCCCCTGGGCCTTGCGGCCTTCGCCCTGACCACGTTCCTGCTGTCCGTCAAGAACGCCGCGTGGACCGACGGCACCGACGCCTGGCTGGGCTACGCCCTCGCCTACGGCGGCGTCGTCCAGATCCTGGCCGGCATGTGGGAGTTCCGCAATCGCAACGTGTTCGGCGCGACGGCCTTCTCGTCCTACGGCGGCTTCTGGCTCGGCCTCGGCCTGTACGTCGTCCTGATCGCCGGTGAGGCGACCCCCGCCCAGGAGGCCAACGACCTCGGCTGGATCCTCCTCGCCTTCGCGATCTTCAACACCTACATGATGCTCTGGGCGACCCAGGTCAACCAGGCGGTCCTGGCGGTGTTCGTCGCCCTGGAGGCCACGGAGATCATCCTGTTCATCGGGAACTTCGCCACCAGCGAGACCACGGTCAAGATCGGCGGCTATCTCGGCGTCCTCACCGCCGTCTGCGCCTGGTACGCCTCCGCCGCCGGGATCATCAACGGCATGACGGGCCGCACCCTGCTCGGCGTCGGCAAGCCGCTCAGGCACCGCCTGGTCTCCGGAACCGAAACCCACTGACCCGGGCGGCGGGGTCCTCCTTCTCGGGCCGGACCGCGGAACGGCGCTAGAGTGGCGTCGTGGCCCCCCGTTCGGAAGACCTGGCGCGCCTCGTCGGCGACGACGACCGTGACACCGCGGCGCAGCGCCTGCGGGACGCGTACGCGACCGGGCACCTCACGCATGAGGAGATGGAGGAGCGCCTCGACCAGGTGCTCACCGCCAGAACCCACGGCGACCTCGCGGCGCCCCTGGCCTCGCTCCCGGACGAGGACGCGGGCACCACGTCCACGATCGGCGCGGCCACCGGACGGATCAAGCGCCGCGGCGCCTGGCGCGTGCCGCGCTCCCTCAAGGTCGAGTCCGCCTTCGGCAAGGTGCGCCTGGACCTGTCCAAGGCGATCATCGAGCACCCCGTGGTCGACATCGAACTGCAGGTCGGCACCGGCCGGGCCAAGATCACCGTCCCGCGGGACGCGATCGTCGAGCTCGACGGCCTGCACACCGGGCTCAAGGACGCGCGCTACACCCCGCGCCGTCCCGCCCGTCCCGGCGGTCCCAAGATCCGCATCACCGGCACCATGGGCTTCGGCCGCCTGAAGATCAACCACGCCCGCCGCTGACACGGCCGCGCCGGCGACCACCGCCGCGCTGACGACCGTCACACCTTCTCCGCCCGTTCGAGCTGTGGACGAGTGACGTCCCGTCCCGTCGTGCGAGGGGTGACGGCCCAGGTGACGAGGGCGCAGAGCGTGAGCGTCGCCCCGAGGACGGTGGGGCCCGTCCAGCCGGCGGCGTCGTACAGGGCCGTGGTCGCGGCCGCTCCCAGGGCCGAACCGAGCGAGTAGAAGACCATGTAGGCGCCGATGACGGTGCTGGTGCGGTCGGGGTAGGCGGTCGTGAGCGTGTGCTGGTTGCTCACATGCACGGCCTGGACGGCGAAGTCGAGCAGGACCACGCCGAGGACCAGCAGCGGCAGCGACCACGAGAGCTGCCCGATCGCGGCCCAGGAGGCGAAAAGGAGCGCGAGTGCGATGCCGGTGACCCGGCGCGCGTGCCCGGCATCGCCCCAGCGCCCGGACCGGGCGGCGCCCAGCGCTCCGGCAAGCCCGGCGACGCCGAAAAGCCCGATCTGCGCTTCGCTGAGGTGCCACGGCGCCCCCGCCAGCGGCAGGGCCATGCCGCTCCACAGGGTGCCGAACGACGCGAACAGGAAGAACGCGATCAGCCCGCGGCCGAGGAACACCGGCTGGACGAACAGCCCGCCGAGGGACCGAAGGACCTGCCCGTACCGGACCGTCCGCGGGCGGGCATCGGCGGGCAGCACGGCGAGGACGAGCAGCGCCAGCACTCCGGCGAGGGCCGTCAACGCGAGGTAGATGCTCCGCCATCCCCACAGGTCCGCGAGGATTCCCGCGGCGACCCGCGAGCCGAGGATGCCGATCACCACCCCCGAGGTCACGATGCCGAGGTTGCGCCCGCGCTCGGCGGGCGGGGAGGCCGACGCCGTGTACGCGACGGCCGTCTGCACCACCACCGCGAACAGCCCCGCCACCGCCAGTCCCGCGAACGCCGCCCAGGCGGCCGGGGCGACCGCGGTGATCAGCGCTCCGGCGGCCACGAGGCCGAGGTGCGCGGCGATCAGGCGTCCGCGGTCCAGCATGTCGCCCAGCGGCACCAGCAGTACCAGTCCCGCCAGATAGCCGAGCTGGCCGGCGGCCACGAACCAGCCGAGCGAGTCGACCGGTACGTCCAGGTCGCGTCCCATCACGCCCAGCACCGGCTGCCCGGCGTAGACGCTCGCCACCGCGACCCCGCACACCGCCGCCAGCAGCAGCCTCGTCCTCCCGTGCACAGCCCCACCTCCGTTTGGTTTCATTTTGAAACTGAACGGAGCGTAGGTCAGAATGGTTTCAATACGCAACTCACTGGAGGGGTGATGGCAGGCGACGAGAGCGACGGGCGGAGCCCCGCGTGGACGGACCCGGGCTGCCCGGTCGCCCGCACCGCCGACCTGGTCGGCGACCGATGGAGCCTGCTCATCATCCGCGACGCGATGGACGGCGCCCGCTCGTTCACCGACTTCCAGCAGCGCACCGGAATCGCCCGCAACATCCTCAGCGAACGGCTCCGCAAGCTCACCGCCCACGGCCTGCTCACCCAGGTCGACGCCCCCTCGGGCAGGCGCCGCCTCTACGCGCTCACCGAGGCGGGCAAGGACCTCTTCCCCGTGATCGTCACGCTGCGGCAGTGGGGGGAGCGCCACGCCTTCGAGGAGGGCGAGCCGCACTCCGTCCTGGTCGACGACGACGGCGCCCGCGTCCCCGTCCTCCTGCCCACGTCGGCGGACGGCTCGCCCCTGACGAGCGACACGACCTCGGTACGGCGCCCCACCTGACCTGGGGAGACCGCTAGCGCGCTGCGTTGATCCACTCCACGAGGGTTCGAAGGTAGCCGGGGGCGAGCGCACCCTCGCGTTGCACCCGGTGGTCGGCTCCGGGGAACACCTCCACGGTCAGCGTCGCCCGGTGGTCGCGGTCCCCGTCACAGGCGACGGCACTGAAAAGCCGGATGCTGTCGGCGACGGGAACGAGCGCGTCAGCACCGCCGAATACCGCCAGGTGCGGGCACAGCAACCGAAGCGCATCGGGCAGAGGATCGTGATCCTGCTTGCGCTTGAGGAACTCCCAAACGTCGGCGTCGACGTCAGCCCAGAAGGCGGCCAGGCCTGACGGGTACCCAGCACTGGCAACGAGCCGGTTCGCCTCGGCGAAGTCGGCATCACGCCGCCCCGCCTCCACCAGCCGGTCGTAAAGGGCCACGACGTCGTGAAGCGAGTCGGACGCTCTGACGGCGTTGGCCACCGCGTAGCGTTCCTGTTCTGCCGGGGTCACACCAGGACAACTGTTGGTGATGACCCAGGACGGCGTATCGCGGGCAGCCGCACGCAGGGCCACCCAGCCGCCCTCGCTGTGCCCGAACAGGCCGACCCTCCCGTCCGGCACCGCCGGTTGCGCACGCAGGAAGGCCAGGGCGGCCAGCGCGTCCGACGCGAGATCGTCCATCGTCGCCGCGCGCCACTGGCCCGACGACCGCCCCACACCGCGCTTGTCGTAGCTGAGGACCGCGATCCCGGCCTCCAGCAGATATCGGCGGATCGAGCGGAAGTAGCCGTCGTTGTCCCGGTCCGACGGCCCCGAACCCCCGATCAGGACCGCGCCCGCCGCCGCCCCCCTGGCCGGAACCCCGAGCGAGCCGGCCAGTGTGACGTCCCCAGCCCCGAACCTGACCTCCCGCACGGTCAGGCGTCCTGGCCGCCTATGGCGGGACCTGCCGGCCAGAGCGCCGCCAAATCCGCGGGTGTCAGCGGGTCTCGGTAGGCGGCTTGCAGGACGGCCTTCCTGGTGGCCTTGTCTGCGTCGGCGAGATTGGCGAACCAGTCGATTCCGGCGGGGTAGGCCCACAGGTATGAGCGGAGTTGCGGATTGGCGCCCCTGTCGGTGAGGAGGTCGGCGATTGCGGCCTCCGTCGTCCAGGGCATGCGGGATCGGGCGTGCTCGGCCAGTTCGGTGATGCCGGCCCCCTGGTTGAGGGCCAAGTGCAGCTCGGCGCGTACGAGTTGGTTGTAGTGGTCGAACTTGGTGCGAGCGACCAGTAGTTCGTCATCGAAGGCCACGAACAGGGGGAGCGCTTGCGCGAGCCCTTCGAGCAGGACCTGCTGCGGCGCGTGCACCGACATCAGACGCACCCAAGGGACCTCCTGGGCGGCCGCTCGCGCCGTCCAACTCGCGCTCTGGAGGCCGTGGCCGAGGACCTCATGAAGGGCGAACTGGCGCGCGGCGACCTCGGTGAAGTTCGCGCGGCGAAGGTTGAGACGTAGCCGGACATCGTCCCCGGAACCGTCCAGCCAGTACGCCCAGTAGGCGTCCACCTCGGCGGTCTCGATGGTGAGGTGGAACGGGGCCTGGCTGCCGGTCGCCTGACGGACGGCGGTCTCGTGGTCCGCGGCGGCCTGCCGGATCGCATCGGGTGCCTCGCCCGCCTCGATCGGCCCCTCGACCGCCCTCAACTCCCGCAGGGTTTCGGAACCCCACCCGACCCCGAGGGCGTCGAACGCCCGGCGGGCCTGGTCACCGCGGTAAGTGACGTAGTCGTCCCGCCAACCGGCCGCCGCGCACCCTTGAGTGGCCCGGACGTAGTCGTCCAGCGGCGCGTGCTCGCCCATGAGGGCGCCGAGGTAGGCGAGATCGGCGGTCAGACGGGTGGTGAGACGATCGGCACCGGCCTCGACGGCGCGGGCACGCAGATCGGCGAGACGCTCGTAGACCGCAAGACGGCTGGTCATCGGCTCGATGGACGCGCTCCCCGGCGCGCAATCGAAGTCGATGACCTCTCCCGCCCCTCGGTCCGTCTCGTAGGCGTGCCACCCTCGCAGGATCGTCTCGATCTCGTCCCGCAGCTTCACGAATCGCTCCCAGCGCAGTGTCGCGCCCGGCTCAGGCGCACTCGATCACAGCTTCTGACAGTGTCCCCGCCGTCGAAGCTCCAACGAAGTTGTCCGGGACCGAGTTCTCCGTCCCGAGCCCGGCCCGGCGCCGCCGACCGTTACGGCACGCGGCGCACCTCGGCGTGCCGGTAAGGCAAGTACCGCCAGACGTCATCTGGGACGTTCCCGCAGGTAGAGCGACAGGAGGGGGCTCCCACCGAGAAGGTGGAGGCAGCGTGGTCGAGACCGTCCAGGCGAGGCAGGCCCGGCCGGTCACCCTCATGGAAGGTAGGTCGCTGATGCCGGCTCGCTATGCGTCTTCCCACCGGCTAATCCGGGCCGGCGCGGTCGGGGCACTGACCGCCGCGGCGGTCTCGCTGCTCCCCGCCGGCGGATCACCCGGCAACGCCGCTACCGCCACGCGGTTACGAACCCTCGCGACGTATCAGGTCGTCACCGGCGATCCGGTCACCGTGGGGCCGGGTAAAGGCCAGGGGGCGTTCGCGAAGTGCCCGGCGGGGACCGTGGTCCTCGGCGGCGGCGAGTCGAACACCGTGCTCCTGCCGACCGGAATCGAACTCGTCTCGTCCAATCCGGATATCTACGACAACGGGTGGAGGACCAGCTTCGTCAACACCTCGACGCTGCTCAACGCCACCGTCCGCACGCAAGCGATCTGCGCCGGCGGAATCCCCGGATACAGGTTCAGCTACCTGCAGGACCAGCTCATCCCGCGCGGCCGGGTCCGCAGGGAGTTCAACTACACCTGTCCCGCGGGAACGGTGACGCTGGCGGGCGGCAGCGACGGCACCCAGGGGCTGAGGCTGCTCGACACCTACCCGGGGGCAAGCAACGACTGGGTGACCACGGTCTTCAACACCGCCCTCAACTCGGATCTCCACACCACGCTCTTCAACGTCTGCGGCACCGGCATCACCAGGTCCCTCGAGGTGGGCGAGGGGGTCAGCCTCAGCAAGGGCGGCCGCGCGCACGCCTCCCTCACCTGCCCGGCGGGGACGAAGGTGCTGAGCGGCGGGGGCGAGAACACCCCGCGCGGCAGCAACATGATCACCGACACCTTTCCGAGCTCGGACGGCAGGACCTGGACCGTCCACGTCAAGAACGTCATCGACGACAACTCCTGGATGCGTGTCAGAGCGTTCTGCGCCACCTGATCCCGGCACCCCGTCCGACTCCCGGCTACCGGCCACGATCGGCCGGGGCGCGAAGGCTCCTCGCCAAGGTGGGGATCATCACCGCCGCAGGGACGAGATGCAGCCCGAGGAGGGCGACGACGGTGGCGGAGTTCGCCCCGGAGAGGAACGGCGGGACCAACGAGATCGCGGTCAGCGTCACCGTCGTCCACACGAACCGCTCAGCGGGGCGTGCGCTCCAACGAAGAAGAGCGACGGCGATGACGCAGCCCACGACTGAGAAGAACCCGGTCACCACGGCGAACCCGGGCAACGGGATCGACTCGCCACCCTCCGGGAGCTCGAAGTCGACCCCGACGGCCTGGGCGAGCGCAGCGGCGAGGGTGGTGGCCGCCATCGCCGCGAGCGTGGCGACGAAGCCGGAGAGGGCGAGCCTGCCGGTGCGGCTGGTCCGGCCCGATGCCGGACTAGTGACTGCCCCGGCGTCGTTCATGCTGTTCATGGCGTTCCTCCACAGGACGTTCGGGATGTGTTGACCGGCATGCGACCGCGCTGACCTCGGGGCGACGACGCGCACCCTCGCCGTGCGACGGCCGGGATTGCGCAGGGCGCGGACGCCTGTACCGCGGAGCCAGAACCCGGCGTCCCGTCCAAGGACCGGCCCAGGCTCGCCGTCACGCAGTTCCAGTTGCACCCGCCCGCGCGTGACGACGAGGAACACGTCGCGCCACTCCGCCGCGACCACCGCGACTCGCCCGCCGCCGCGCAGCGCGAGCGTCCGCACCGGGACTACTCCGTGCCGTCCGCGGGCAGGCGCTCCGGCAGCCCGAGCCGCGGAAACTGGTCGTCATGGAAGACGACGATCTCGGTGATCGCCCCACCGGTGACGCGCAGGACGTCGATCGTCAGCGGCAGGTACGCGCCCTCCCGCTCCCGCCAGAGATAGAACGCGACGGCGGGCTGCCGGTTCACCGAGGTCTGGACGGCGCGCAGCCCCTCCAGACGCTCGAAGCCGTCCGAGACCCAGTCGTTCACCACCGCGTCGCGTCCGACTCGCAGGCCCGGCGTCGGCGGCATCGAGCAGCGGACGTCGTCCCGCAGCAGCGCGGCGAGCCCGTCGATGTCCGTGGCCACGCTGGCGTCGGTGAAACGGCGCACCAGCTCGCGCGTCCCGGCGTCCTCCTCGCCGCCGGTCCAGTCCTGCCGCTCGGCGGGCAGGTGCTCCCGCATGCCGGCCCGGGCCCGCTGCAGCGCGCTGTTCACGGAGTTCACGGAGTCCCCGAGGAGCGCCGCGACGTCCTTCGCCGGCCAGCCGAGCACGTCCCGCAGGATCAACACGGCCCGCGTCCGCGGCGCGAGATGCTGGACCGCGACCAGGTACGCCAGCTCGATCGTCTCCCGCGCGACGGCGACCGCTTCCGGCTCATCCGCCTCACCCGCGGGCAACTCGTCCAGCAGCCGGTCAGGGTAGGGCTGCAACCACAGCACTTCACCACCGGTCGCGGGCTCCGGACGGCGCTTGGCGAGCAGGTCCAGGCAGGCGTTGGTGGCGATCCGGTACAGCCAGGCCCGGAACGTCGACCGCCCCTCGAAGGTCTCCCTCCGCCGCCAGGCCCGCAGGAACGTCTCCTGCACGGTGTCCTCGGCGTCCTCGAACGAGCCGAGCATCCGGTAGCAGTGCACGTGCAGCTCCCGCCGATGCCGCTCCGCCATCCCCGAGAACACCGGCTCGTCGACCTCGTCCCCTACCAGCCGCGTCTCCGCACCCATCACGTCACCCTTCCGTCGTGTCCAGTCATAGTTGTGACGGGTGCGGGCGCGAGAACTCATCACCGGGTTCGGCAAAGCCGCTCGTTCTCATCCTCACCAGGGCGGGTGTCCCCGCAACGAGCACGAGGACGCCTGCGACCGCAGCCCGGGCCCGTAGTCACCGCAGCAGATCGTCGATCGCAATCGGCCGACCGCCGGGCCCCGGGCAACCGCAACCGGTGCCGCGGAAGCTGCCTCTTGATCCATCATGGGCGGATGTCTGTGCCTCGCCTCCTCGTAGTCTTGGGATGCTGCTCGCTGCTCGCCGTGGCGGTCCTCGGCCTATGGCCAACGCATATCTACGTGGGTACCGCCAAACAGAGCTGCGGGTCGGTGTGGTTCTCCCGCTCTCCGAGCCATGACCATCCGATAGGCAGCGATCCGACCGGCGAGTTCGACCTTCAGCGCGAGCTCCGATGCGGTGAAGCCAGAGACCAGGTGAAGCACCCAGGCCAAGCAGCCGCCGGACTCACCGTGGCACTCTTCCTGGCAGCCGCCATCGCAGACCGAAAGCGCTCACAACGCACCGGACGCCGACCTCCCGCCCCTTGATGCCGTCAACCCTCTCAAGGCCGTGGCCCCCATGGCATACGCAAGAGGCCCCTCCCGATACGGAAGGGGCCTCTGAGCTGGTGCACCCGAAGGGATTCGAACCCCTAACCTTCTGATCCGTAGTCAGATGCTCTATCCGTTGAGCTACGGGTGCCTGCCGGAAGTACTGTACCGGCTCCGGGGACCTGACCGCGAATCGGTTGACGGATGTGACTGGCCCGCAGTGTGACTTGAGTCACGGAACCCTTGGTGGGGTAGGTACGCCAAAGGGAGGATTAAGGCGGGTGTGACCTGGGAGGGTGTAGCCCGTCCGAAAGCCCAACCCCCTGAAGGAGAATCCCCATGCGCATGTCCGCCACCAAGCTGGTCGGCGTCCTCGCCGTCGGTGGACTGATGCTCGGTTCCACGGGCTGTGGCGCGGTCGACGCCATCGCCGGCGGGAAGAAGAAGACCGCCTGCAAGAACATCGAGACGGAGCTGCGGAGCTTCTCCACCAGCGGCATGTCGATGTCGTCGCCCAGCGGCGCCTCGGCCACCGCTCAGAAGTTCTCGGACACGGCCTCCAAGGTGCGGTCCGAGGGACAGAGCGCCGGCGGGGACGTCGAGTCCGCCGCGACCGCGTTCGCGGGCGACCTCGACGAGACCGCGTCGATGCTGCGGCAGGTGCAGTCCGGCAGCACGACCCCGCGCCAGCCCGACCTCGCGGGCATGCGGCAGCACGGCAACGACCTCGCCGAGGCCTGCGGATTCACCGGGTTCCGGCTCGGAGGCTGACGACCGGCGCGATCCGCTCCCGCGGCCCCGGGAGCGCGGCGCCCGGACGTGTTTCCAACTATGCTGTCGGAGCTGCGGGTCAGACTTTGCCGGTTGGCTCGCCGAACCGGTAACCTGTCCTGGGCCTGACGGCTCCTGGAGGATTCGCCTAGTCCGGTCTATGGCGCCGCACTGCTAATGCGGTTTGGGTGCAAGCCCATCCGGGGTTCAAATCCCCGATCCTCCGCCACTCTGACCAGGGACTTCGTCCAAGATTGCGATCTTGAGCGAAGTCCCTGTCGCATTCCAGATGTCCGTTTCTCCTGGCCTGGTGTGCACATGGTGTGCACGGGATGTCGGCGGAGTGCTTCCGTCGCCGGACGATGCGGGTGCTGGCCGTCTCGACTTTGATTACCCTGCGTGTTGGCCGCGCCGGTTGCGGTGGTCCGCGAACGAGATCACGTTGGCGGCGTCGGATGGTCTCGGCTGGGGTCGGCGAGGGACGACCGCGGCCACCGCCTCGGCGGCTGCCCGGGACACCTCGGGAAGTACCGAGGTGTAGGTGTCAGCCGTGAACGAGTGGCGGGCGTGGCCGAGCGTCTCGCTGATCACTTTCATGTTGACGTTGCCGAGCAGGGCGAGCGTCGCGGCTCCGTGCCTGAGGTCGTGGAAGCGGATCGGCGGCAGCGGCTCGCCTCCCGTCGCCACCTGGACGGTGCGAACGGAGATCCGGTGGTGACGAGCGATCCTGTCGATGGACCAGCCCTCGACGGAGTGCTTGCCCTGGACGAGTCCGTACTT
Organism: Actinomadura sp. NPDC048955; assembly: GCF_040649435.1. Lineage (NCBI taxonomy): Bacteria > Bacillati > Actinomycetota > Actinomycetes > Streptosporangiales > Thermomonosporaceae > Actinomadura > Actinomadura sp. NPDC048955. The sequence continues at coordinate 75,649 of NZ_JBEZJI010000022.1, read as the reverse complement.
CTTGATCAGGTCCTCGAACCGCGTGGAGATCCACTGCGGACGCAGGCGTGCCCCGTCCTCACGGGTGAAGACCCGTCCGGAGTCCACCCACACCTCGGGGCCAGCGGCGGACCTTTCACGTTCCTGAACGGCCCGCCAGTCCAGCAGTACCGAGATGGTCGCCTCGTCCAGCGCCACGGTGCGCTCGCCGGCCTCGGATTTGGTGTCGTCGTACTCGTCGGCCTGGCTCTCGGAGGCGGGGCGAGTCTCACGGACGGTCAACGTGCCCGTGCCCTGGAGGTCGGTGTCCGCCCAGGCCAGTCCCGCGACCTCGGCTCGACGCAGCCCGCGGAAGGCGACCAGGTGGAAGAGGGCGTACAACCGCTCGTCCGCGATGAAGTCGAGGAAGGCGCCCGTCTGGGCGGGCGTCCAGACCATCACCGGTCCAGGGACCTTTCCGGTCTCCTGCCACCGCTGGACGCGTTCGGTCGTCCAGACGAGCGGCTTCGCCCGCCTCCCCCTGATTCGAGGTGTTTCGACGTGCGCGATCGGGTTCTCCCTCAGGCGCTTGGACTTCACCGCCCAGTTGAGAGCGGAGAGTAGAACCGCATGGATCTTCCTCACCCGCGTCGGGGAGATGGGTTTGGTCTGTTTGCGGCGGGGAGCCTCTCCGACCTTGAGCTGTCGCGTTGAATAGGCGCGGACTTCAAGCAGACGCCGGAGCACCTCGCTCGGCTTCGCCCCCTCGGGGAGGGGACGGTTGATCTGCAGAATCGCCTCATACAGGGCGATCACGTGCTTATCCCTGAGGTCGACCAGCTTGAGGTGTCCAAGGCCGGGCACCAGGTAGAGCTGGACGATCTCCGTATAGTCCGCGAACGTCGAGCTGGACAGGCTCTCTGTCTTGGCCGGGAGCCAGATCGTCTCCAGGTATGCGCCCGTCTTCAGGCTCCGATCAAGCTCTCGTCCATGGATCTCGAACTTGGCGAGTTCCTCCGTGAGTGCTTGCTGCGCGGCCTTCTTGGTCTTGAACGGCCCGACGGTCGGCTGTCTTCGTCGGCCGCTGCTTCCTACGGGTGCGTCGTAGCGCGCCCACCATGCTCCGTGGTCGCGGTTGACCAGCTTCGGGCACTTGCCCGCGGGGTACTTCTCGCCGGTCTCAGGATTGCGGCAACCGCAGCGCTTGTAGGTCGTGCCTCGCATTTTTCCTCCTCCGGGAACGATTCCTTTCGTGGTGTCGGGGGTTGCGAGACGGCTCTGCGGGAGTTGCTCTACTCGTGAGGCCGTTTCCCAGCCGAACACCACTCGATTTGGGTCGAGCCCCTCGTCGATCTCAGTGAGCGTCAGGCCGACGTCAGGGCCTCACAGAACTCTTCGTGCCGGACAGCGAGGCCCTCGATCGCCTCACGGGCAGAGGGCGGCGGGAGGTCCCAGGGCGCAGAATCGAGGTGTGGCGTTCTGCTGCCGCTCACTCACGGTGAGTCAACTACAGCCAGGTAGATCTTTTCAAGTAGAGCTTTGAAGGTTGAACACCGAGGTCAGACGCCCGGCACCGGCATGCCGAGCTTCGTTGCCATCCCGGTGCCGGACGTCTCTCTCCGACATGTCAACCGCCCGTGGTTCATCCGGAATCGGCGAGCAAGCCAGCTCCTGAGGGACTACGTGACGCCGAGCAGTTTGCGGAGTTCCGCGGTCGGCACGCGGTAGGTGGTGCCGACTCGGATGATGCGGCAGGGGAAGTCGCCACGCTTCGCCAGCTCGTAGGCGTACGTACGGGAGAGTCCAAGTGCGCGAGCGGCGGTCATGATGCTGACGACCGTGGGGAGAGTGTCGAGGTCTTTGTGGTGCATGGTCTGCATTCGGATGCCTCCGTGTCTTGGTGTGTGGAGGTGGGGTGATGCTTCGCCATGGCGAACTTGTTAGCGGCGCTTGCGGCTTGGGTGAGTTGGTGCCGTGGGGCCGGTCGGCGCGGGGCGACTGGGGGCCGTGGGTGGCAGCGGAGCCCACGGGTTGGGAAACGCGGCCATGGCGAGACGTGCTTGTGAGGGCATGGCTGCCTGTGCGGATTGACGTGGCGCGTTGTCGGGGTCGGCCGGTTTTGCTGCGCGGACCTGGGCGGTGGCTTTTCGGGCGGCGTCGGCTTGGGCTTGGCGGTGCTGGAGTCGGCGGAGTTCGGCGATGGTGTCGAGCAGGTTGATGAGGTTGGAGATCAGCAGCATCGCCGACACCGCCGTCCGGTCCATGGCCCCGGTTAGCGCGAGGAGCCGGGCTGTGGTGCGCAAGGCGTTGCCAGCAGGAGTGGGGCGAGGAAGACGCCCGTAGGGTGCGCGAGCGGCGCGGTCGTAAGTGTCGGCTGCGCGACGGAGGTGGTGGTTCCCGGTTGCCTGGGCAGCCGCGTGAAGGGCATCGGAGGCAGCCCAGCAGGCGTCCTGGGCTGCGTGTGGATTGGTAGCCAGGTCGCGCCGGAGATGAGCAGTGGCGTGGGCAGCGGCACGGGCGGCGTCGTCGTAGAAGGCCTGCCGTTCCTCGACAGTGAGGTCGTCGTGAATCGGTGGCGCGGGGCCGGTGGCGGGCGAGGTCCAGCGTTGCTGGAGGCGCGTCAGTGAGAGGTCATCCCCAAGGCGGCTTCCCGCGTGCCAGGTCGGTTCTTCGTCACCGTCACCTGTGGGGAACGCGACGGCGTAGCCGGTGATCTGGGCAGGCAAGTACTGGCTGTAGCGCGCCTTGACCAGGAGGCCGTAATCCTGGAGGCGGTCAAGGAACTCGGTGGTCGTCCGGGCTTCGTCCGCGGTGCGGCGGACGGTCGTCCGCAGCACGGCCCGCTTCGTCCGCGCGGAGAGGTGCCGTCCGTCCAGTGGACGGACGGCGGACGAACCGTGGACCGAGCCGTCCGCACCTGCCCAGCGGTGGCGAAGTTTGGGCAGCGTGAGGTCGGAGGCGAGCTTGCCGCCCCCGTACCAGACCGGCTGCCCGTCCGCGTTCACATCGCCGGGCGCAGCCACCGCGTATCCAGTCAGTTCGCCGACCGTCCGCTGGCTGAACCGCCGCTTCACCAGGACACCATCGGCCTGGAGGCGTTCGAAGAACTCGCTCTCGCTGCAGGCGCCGGCGGCCGCCGTCTGGACCTTTCGACGCAGGACGGTACGGGACGGCACCGCCTGACGACGGCGGACGGCCTTCTCGGTCTCGCCGCGTTTGGGACGGCGGGCGGCAGTCCGGTCCGCCGGCGCCGTGGAACGCAGACCGAACCGCTCCTCCACCGCACGGCAGGCGTCGCGGACCCGGTACCCGTCGTTCCACACCTCTGGACGGACGCCGTCCGGCCGCGCCAGCGTGGCCACGATGTGGACGTGATCGTCGGCGTGGCGGACGGCGATCCAGCGAACGGAGTCCACGTCCCCCGTCGGCGCCAAGCCGGTCCGGCTCATGATCTCGGCCGTGATCTGCGCCCACTGCCCATCGGTAAGAACCGGGTCCTCAGGCGCGGCCCGCACGGCGCAATGCCAGACGGGCTTGCGGTAGTTCCGTTCACCGAGCAACGCCAGCGGCTGTGTCAGCAGACCCTCCAAATGACGAAAGTCACGGCGACCATCAGGCCCTACCCCCGGCTCTAGTCCGACCGCGTCCTCGAAACCCGCCACGATGTGCGGGTTGTGATGTTCGCCGTTGGTGCCCGGGCCGTAGAGGTACCGCAGCAGCCCCTGGACCCGGACGCCCCGCAAGACCTTCCCGATCACGGCGCAACGTTCGGGACCAATGCCTTCGCGATCACGGCAGCCGCCTTCTCAACTCCTCGGCCAGGTCGTCCAGCTTGCGGACCGTCTGCGCGGCGGCGCGGGCATACCACTGGATCGTCGACGACACCTCCCCTGAATTCAGCGCGGCGACAGCCTGATTGAGATTGACGCCGATCCGCTGCGCTTGACCACGCGCCTGCATGACGGCCTGCAGTACCTCGCGCATCTCGTTGTGCTCTGCTCGCGGCGTTCCGCTCGCCGCAGCCAACAACGTCAGCGCCGCCCAGGCCGCGGTCGCCAGCCGCTCACGCTCGGCGGCTCTCGACACCGCCGCGTGTTCGTCCTCCGACAGCAGGATGTACAACACCCGCCTCCGCTTCGACTCGCCATGAGCTCGGCGGTTGCGTCGCCTGACCACGCTCGACGCAGCCTTGTCTCTGCCGTCTTCGACCATCAGCGTGCTGACCCGGGATCGCGCTCGATCCCTCTCCCGCTGCGGACCGCGCCCGGTCCGCAGCCGATAACGCTTGCGTTTTCCATTTCTTGCCCCGCGCAGGCGGCGCCCCTTGCGGACCGCTCCTCTGCATGGCCGTTCCGCTCGGAAGAGCCTTGCAGCCTTCGCCTTGAGCTTGAGTGCAACGGAATGACGGAAGGGCGTCGCGCATCACCAAGGGGGCCGCCCCACTCGTGCCGGATCGCCGCCTCCGCCATGGGCGGACAGCCACTCACGCCCTCCGAGATCTCCGTCCTGAGCCGCCTGGTCGGTCGCCTACGCCGACGCCACGCGTTGGCATCCGTCGGGGCGGTGCCACGTTGTCTCTGAGCTCTCAGCCACGGGCTCATACAGAGTTGATCGTTTAGGTGGAGTGTGAGCCGCTCAGCAGCTCTGTCGTTGTGAGGGTCCAGTCCGTCCATGCGAGGTGTTCTCCTGGTTCAACGGAAGTCGGGATCATGCGGGGCTCCTCTCTGCCAGGCTCGCCAGCGCGACAACGGCAAAGTTCGACCGTCTGCGCTCAGCTTCTCTCATCGCATGCGAGTCAGCTACTTTGAGCATCGGTGTGGCGCCTTATCTCTCAAAAGCATTAGAGCGCAGGTCGGAGGCTCCCCGCCAGAGGGCCTGCCGGAGGACCTTGCAGCCTCCCGTCCATGGCTGTTCACTCGTCCCGTCAATCCACCGACGGGCCTCTCGGGCGGCAAGCACTCACCTGGGGTCCATCGAGCCTCCGGGCCCGGGTGGTGACAGCAGCGGCAGGCGGCACTCTCCTTGGAGCCGGGGCAGCCGCCTGCAGCTAATGCCCATGCCCTACCTGGCGAGTAGTCGCACCATGGCGGTATCGGTGCGCGCAACGGCCTCGCTCAGAGCCTCCGCTCGACCGATCAGGTAGGCGCGGCGCACTCGATCTTTCTCCGTGGACGCTCGGTTCCGCGTCTGCTTCGCTTCCTCGGCCAGTGCATCGCGCGATCGAGCGAATGCAAGGCCGATCCCATGCGCGAGGTCGGGCCCGGTCATCTCGTCGGGGACGATGAGCGCCAAGGGCGGCGGGACGGCTGGACGGCGCCGTGCGAGTCGTCGAAGCACCGGACGCGGTCTCACGAGGCGACTTTCCGGTCCAGAGCCCAGGAGGCCCAAACGACTTTCCCCGGCGTTGGCGTCGTGACGGGGTACCAGCCCCATTCGCCAGCCAGCATCGTCGCCAACCGGAGGCCGCGCCCGCCCTCGTCGTTGAGCCCGGTGTCGGGGATCTGCGGACGGCCGCTCGCGGAGTCTCGGACCTCCACGATGAGCTTCTTGGCCGATATTCGGAGTTGGATGAGGATCACCGCCAGTTCATCAAGGGCGAGCAGGTCCCTGTGAAGCGGCTCGCCCGTGACATCGAACGCGTTGGTGACGAGTTCGGAGAGCACCTGCCGGCACTCCCAACCATGGTCCGCCTCCAGCCCCCAAGCCGACAGCTTCGCCCGTGCGAAGGAACGCACCAGTGGGATCGCGGTTGGCAGCGCGGCAAGCCCCACGAGTTCAATGGAGTCGCCGCTGTTGCACTGAGGGGGCCGTGTGCCGGGAGTGGACGAGTCGCACTGCGTGAGCGGGATCGGTGGCACAGACATGTTCTCGCTCCTGACTGTATGCCTGCGGGTGGACGACAGCCGACTCACGCGTATCCGTTGGACACGGTCCCTGGTGACCGCTAGGCCACACCGAAAGACTGTCTGTCCTCGTCTCGTGACTGTCACGAGTATGTGATTGTCACAAGGTGCCCGCAAGAGAATCGGTAACAGTCCGCACTCTTTTCATCACCCAGACATGACAAAGGGGTCGAAGTGCGCCACTTCGACCCCTGATCCTCAGCTGGACCGGCTAAGGCAGGCGGTGCCTTCCCTCCCGGACCTCCACTAGAAATGCTGACCACGCCGTCACCTCAATCTCCAGCACTGGCCCAGCACCTCCGGAGGCGGTGTCCCGAACACCGACTCGACGTTCGCCGACTCGTCCGGCCTCGACACAGTTGTTGCCCGTTCCGCTGTACGAGGACTTGCGCCACCCGGCATGGCGTTCACGACTGGTCATGATGATCTTCCTGGTGCGACGGGAGGGATTCTGCGACATCCACCAGCATCTCGCGTGACTGCTCGACCGACCGGGCCGCATAAAGGAGGCCTCCATACACCAGCTCGAACTGCGCGGTCTGCTCCGGATCGGTGAGCACGAGGTCGGTCGTCACCGCCTCCAACGCCACCACAGCAGGGTCACCCTTGTCCGGATAGGTGTACATCGAGAACGAGCATTCAGGGATGTTGTACCCGGGGATTTCGGCATCCACTGGCAGGACCCGCACCGTCAACCGCTCGTCCTGCCGAGACAGATCGACGATGTGGGCAAGCTGGCGTCGGAACACATCCGCCGGGACAGAACGACGGCGGAGTACCACCTCGTCCAGAATCACCTCATAAGACGGCCCCGCCGGACGATGCAGCATCCGCTGCCGCCCGACCCGTCCCTTCAGCACACCGGCGACCTCGGCATCAGGCGGCAAGGGCAGCTCGGTGGTGGCCAAGCGCGTGGCGATGAACTCCTCAGTCTGCAGCAGTCCCGGGATCAGGTTCTGCTGATACTCACGGATCACGCTCGCACCGGCCTCCAGGTTGGCGAACCGGCCCTGGCGCTCACCGATCCCCGAGGACTCCCACCAGCCGTGCGACGCCGCCTCCGCGGTGATCTGCACGAGCTGCGTCCACTTGTCACCCTCGACACCCAAGACGTCCAGCAGCCGCTGAACATCCTCCTGACCCGGCGCAACGTGCGCGTTCTCCAGCTTGCTGATCATCTGCCGATACACGCCCGACCGCTTGGCCAGCTCCTGCGCCGAAACCCCAGCCCGTTCCCGCAGCTCACGCAACTCCGCCGCAAGCCGCAGCCGACGCACGTACGGACTGATCAATACTCACCCCGCGTTCTCAAACAGCGCCAGCCACGTCCAGGACAAGCAGCGTATCCAGGTCTCCTCCCTCGCGGGTCCGCCTTGCTCTAGGCCCACAAGCGCTCTGAACGAGTAGAGCGCCGTCGATGGGACGACCGCCCGCTGTGACCGACCACCGCCTGGCGGATGCGATGCTCCCCCGTCGCCGATGAACGGGGGCTTTGGGTGGCCAAACGTATGTGGACGTCAGCGGAGGTATGCGAACCCTCGCAGGGACGATCAGGACACTTCGACATCGACTACAACCAGTACAAGTAGTTGCGAACCCTCGTAGGGGCGATGAGGACTCGGCCAGCGAGGTCCTGTCCCTCATCCGCTCCGTCCGGTTGCGAACCCTCGTAGGGGCGATGAGGACCCCTGCAACTCGCCTCGTTCCTGCAGGAGTACATGTTGCGAACCCTCGTAGGGGCGATGAGGACTCCGCCTGAACGTCCCCAACCCGAGCCACGTCGGCCTGTTGCGAACCCTCGTAGGGGCGATGAGGACCTCTATCTGGCCCCCGTGGGGACCGCCGCGCCCGCGTTGCGAACCCTCGTAGGGGCGATGAGGACCCACGGGCGGCCCTGGTAGCTGATGGTGAGGCTCCGGGAGTTGCGAACCCTCGTAGGGGCGATGAGGACCACGAGCCTGATGAACACCACCCGCGGGGCGCTCCCGTTGCGAACCCTCGTAGGGGCGATGAGGACTTGATCATGTCGTACCTCAAGGGCCCCGAAGACAAGCGTTGCGAACCCTCGTAGGGGCGATGAGGACCTTGCGGAGGTCGACGCCGCACGTCAGGAACACCCACCAGTTGCGAACCCTCGTAGGGGCGATGAGGACTCGCTGGCGCGGCTGCGGCAGGAGATGGCCGACGATCGGTTGCGAACCCTCGTAGGGGCGATGAGGACTGGCCGACAGACCGAGCGCGGCCAGGACCGGCGCCAGTTGCGAACCCTCGTAGGGGCGATGAGGACGGCCTGGCCCGGGGCCACATGGGCACCCTGGAGGACCGTTGCGAACCCTCGTAGGGGCGATGAGGACAGGTCGCGTCCAGGCGCCGGTTCCACTCGACCCGGGTGAGTTGCGAACCCTCGTAGGGGCGATGAGGACAGGACTACATGGGCCTTGCGAGCGGACCCGTCCTGGTTGCGAACCCTCGTAGGGGCGATGAGGACCCCAGGGTAAAGCGCCAGGTGGGCAGAGGGAAGAACGGTCGGCGGGGGCGGATTTTGCAGCGATCCTCCGGTCGTGCTGTCAACCCCGGCGTGTCGCTGAAATCCACCTGATCAACTTGGGTCGGTGGACGGCTGAGGAGGCTACAAGATGTCAGTAGGAGCCGGCTCGGCAGCGCCCCAGGTGAGGCGGATGGGCGTCGTCCCAGGAGGAAACGTGTAGACGATGACGTTGTCATAGCTGAGATCCAGGAGGCTTTCGACCTCCGCCTGGAATCGGCGCAGTTGGGCTTCGCTGACCTGCCCTTCGAAGACGCTTCGCTGGACGTGGTGCAGGTATTTGCGACATGTCCGGAGGATGCGCGGGTTCCGTTCGGCTGCGGTGTCGTAGACAACGATGACGTGCACGACGCTCCTGTCACCACCAGATCCTGAAGGGTCTGTACGGGGTGCCTTCGAGGCATCGCCGGGTCAGCGCTAGTGCATCGAGGTAGAGGAGTTCGTCGTAGGCGACAGGCCGGCCGAGGGAGCGATGGGCGACGGTGACGGCGAATTCGTCGCGGACGGACTGGACTACCAGTTTTCGGCCACTTTCACTGAGCATAGCCTGGTTGGCTTCGCTGTCGAAGTGATGCTCCTTAATTTGGTTGCGGGCGGACATCCGCAGAAGCAGGCGTTCGGCGAACAGCGGTTTGAACATCTCCGAGATATCGAGAACTAGGGAGTGGCGCTGGCGTTCCATGCTGCTGTGCAGGAAAGCGATGCCGGTGTGCAGAGGTGTAAGACGGAGCGCCGTGAGGGTTCGGGCATAGATGATGCCGTTCACGTAACTGATGAATGCGTTGCCAGCGTTCTTTGGTGGGCGACGGCTGCGTCCGCCGAGTTGGAGCCACTCAGGGAGTTTTGTGTCCAGGACCTCCCATGCCGACCGACGGAAGGTTCCTTCAATGCCCATCAGATGGGCAGAGGTTTCAGCGGCTTCGATACTCTTCTGCAGAACGGTGTACGGGCGTGCGAGGAGTTTGCGGTCGATCACGCGGCGGACGTTGAACGCGGCGGAGTCGACGATGCTGCGAGCGACCTCGAGTGCGGCTTCGGGGTCTTCTGCAAGTCGAGCTTGCGCGAGAACCGTCTCGCCGGAGGTGCTGATGTCGGAGGTGAGAAGTGACCCGGCGTAGTCCCCGTAGTGGCTGAGGAGATGGACGTTGATCCGGTGTCGGTTGAGGAGTGCGACGACGCCGGTGTTGATGTCGGTTTCGGCGCAGGCAACGATGTCTCGGACATCGGTGACTGGGATATGAACCTTGCCGGCGGATTCGCGTTCGATGACGAGTGATTCGTCTTTGCGGCGGATCCGGCAGGGGCTGGTGAGCCAGTAGGTGCGTGCGGCGGCGGGCATGTCATTCCGTCCAGCAGTAGTCGGCGAAGCTGCATCCACGGCAGGCTGAACGCGCCAGGCGGTCGGGCGACGTGGCTGCGGCACCGACGCCGAGGACTTCGGCGATGTCGGCCTGAGCTTGGGCTGCGGCTTCTGGCGTGTAGGGGTAACGCTGTGTGCGGCGGGTCTTGGGGTAGTGCAGGATGGCCCCCTTGGCGTCGATGCCGATCTGTACGAGCCGATAGCAGTAGTGCCGTCCTTGGGCCTGGTCGGCGGGTGTGGGCCGAGCTGATGACTTGACCTCATGAACCCAATGCTGACCGTCGATGAAGTCGAGTTTGGCGGCGCCAAGATCTACGGGGCTGCGGCGGGCATACGAGGTTTCGTGGACGGCTTCACCGAGTTGAACGGCGCCACTCAGGTGTTCAGGCCGAACCCCGCGCAGGTAGAGCCAGAGTTGGCGCGGGCAGTGATAGAGGTACTTGATGTGGACGCCGCCGACGTCGTCAGCCTGGATCATAGAATTTCACCGGGTTCATATTTCTGCTGGGCATCGCGGTGTACGGCACGCAGGCCCAGGCGTGGGTCGTACTCGGCTTCAATGACAAGGACTTTGAGACGTTTGTCGTATGCACCGAGACCCATGCACCATGCGGGCAGCGGCATGAGATATTGGTCGGCATGCAGACGGCCAGCACTAGGACTGTTCGCCAGGCCCAATGCGGATTTGTAGCTGTCGTAGTCCTCTGCGATTATCGCTTCGATTCCCTCGAACTGCCGGTCGAACGCTTCGGTGAGCTCAGAGCGGTCATCGAAGGGTTGTGAGAACTTTAGGAAGGCGTCTTCGAAGTCGGAGCGGTGCTCATCGACTCTTTGGGCCCATTTCTGACCCCACGGGCTGGTGTAGATCTCGTCGAGCCATCCGGTGATGACTTGCTCGTCGATGGTTTGGCCGTCATGGCGGGCGAGGATGTCCCAGCCGAGCTGGGTGGGTTCGGCCTCGTAGACGCCGTCGGCCCAGACTTCGTGTCCCCCGCCGCGACGGGTGGCGTAGACGGGTTGGTGGACGATGACCGGTGCGGGGGCGAGCGCACCCAGCCTGTTGGCTCTACCGAAGCGCTGGACAAGGGCTTCGAGGTCCGCGGCCGAGGTATGGCAGGCGTCGAGGTCCAGGTCAAGGGACACCTCTAGAGCCTGGGTTCCGACTAGCAAGCCGGGTTGGCGAGGCTTCCCGCTGGCGAAGCGCTCCTGGATCGCTGTTTCGATGGCGGTCCGGTCCATCCGCCGGTAGCGCGAGTGCAGCAGGTGGGCGGAATCCTTGCCGTGGAGTTCTATGCAGTAGGGCCCGAGGGACTCGAAAAGAGTGATTGCGTCGCGGACGTTGTTGGCGACGACGAGGACGGAATGGCCGTCGGCGAGTCGCTCGCGCATCTCGTCGAGGGATGACTCGTCGGCCAGGTGGGCCTGGCGGATGTGGAGCCGGTGGCGGACTGGTGCACGGCTCTCTTGCGGGGGTTCGACCAGTGCCGTTTGTCCGTTGAGGGCTCGGGTCACCAGGTCGGCCAGCGCGGTCGGCATGGTCGCGGAGAGCACGGCGATGCGTCCGCCGAGCCGGTGCCAGAAGCTCATGATCGCGAGGATCATGCCGAGACGGCGGGCGTCATAGGCGTGCAGCTCGTCAAGGATGAAAATGGAGTTGGCGCTGTCGGCCAGGATGCTGGAGTGCACGGGGCCGGCCAGGGCGCCTCTCAGCACTTGATACGGGGTGCCGACGCGCAGGAGCTCGCGGAAGTTCTTCGTTGCCTCCGCGCGGGAATGGGCTTTGCTCGCCGCATCGGCCAGGTCGGCATCGTCACCGGCGCAACCGTCGGCAAGGGACTGGGCGAGATGGTACGAAGCGGCCTTCGAGTGGGCGACGCCGATACCGTCGGATGAGTCCAGGTCTTTGCTGAGCCGGCCGGTCATGGCGTTGATGCTGGCCAGGTAGGGCAGCAAGTAGAAGACGCGAGGGTTGCCCTTCGTGCGGGCAGCCAGGTCGCCGATCTGGGCGGTGGCCCACAGAAGGACGGCCTCGGTCTTGCCGCTCCCCGTCCAGGAACGGAGGAGGAGGTTGCCGATGGTTCTGGAGGCTTCTCCTTGTTGTGGACGGAGCGCATGACCTCGGGAGGAGAGTCGTTCTACCAGCTGGGTCGGATAGGTCTCGTCCAGTGGATGCCTGGTTTCCAGGGGTGCATGTGCTGAGGACAGGTGATCGGCCATGGTCACGGCGCCCAGCAACAGGACAGCCGTGGTACCGCGGCGGTCGCCGACCGGCAGCTTCCATTGCCACTGGTCCATGACATTTTGGAAGAGCCGATGGGCAGCGTCTGTCAGTTGCCGGACGTCCGTCCGTGGTGCGGTTGCGGTGAAAGGCAACCCGTACCGCTGGCCTGTGGCTTGCAACCACTCCAGGAGGTCGGCAAGGCGGTCCGGGGCCGCGGGCGTGAACTTGGCGGCGAAGTCTTCGGGGTGGTCGTCGCCGTACTGGGTGAGCAGCGGCAGCTTGGATGAGCCGTCGAGGCCGGATGTGAACGGGCGATGGTGCCCGGCCACCACTGCCGCGACCCACTCTCGCTGTTCGACCGGCAGGTCCGCGAGCAGAAGCTGGACGAAGCCGAGAGATAGCACTTCGTGCCGTTCACCCCAGATGGTCGGCTCCTGCCGAGGGACGTTGCCGATCATCCGCTGGAAGCCGTCTGGCAACTTCCCGGTGTCATGGAGCAGCGCGGCGATCGCCGCCCACGTCCAAAACTCGGCGGGCATGCCCGGGATGTCGCCGATCCGGGCTCGAATCGCCCCCACGGCTTCCAGGGTGTTGAGCAGATGGTCGGTCAGCAGCTCGCCGGGCACTCCAGGCGTGGTGGAGCTTTTCGCGCGCAGGTCCTTCACGACCACGCTCCGCAAGTTCAGGGGGCAGGGGTCAGTTGATTCGGATGGACGGGCGGGAGCATCGCGACGGCCTGCCCGTCCCTGGTGGCGAACCCGGTGTCGATCTCGGCGCGGGCACCGGCCGCGGCGTACCGGTAGCTGTCCCAGGTGAAGCGGGCACGGTCGTCGGATATGACGGTCGTCAGCCGCATCGCCGTGCCGACTGCTCTTGGTATGTGGAAAGGGACGACGGCGTGGCCTTGCCGGCCGCTGGATGCGCTCAACTCAACGCGGCGGGTGACGGTGGTGACCAAGTCCTGGCTGCGCCCCAGCCGCATTGGCCAGACCGGACGGCGAAGAGCACGGGCCCACAGGTCGATGTTCTCGGTGAGCCATACCGTCAGCGTGACCAGGGCCAGGAAATCGCGGTCCTTAATGGTCGCGTTGGCCTGGGTGCCCGGAACACCGAGCGGGTGGTAGGTCTCCAGATCAATGCCCGAGCCTGCGGCACGGAAGGTCATGCCGAAGCGGGTGTCGGGGGGCACCTGGTCCCATCCTCCGGCAGCGGCGGTGAGCAGTCCGCCGACGGTGGACGGCGGCGGGCAGGGCAGCCCCACCTGCAACCCGTCGTAGAGGGGATTGCGGAAGCTGACGATCGGGGCGGTGACCGTCAGTTCCAGGGCTTCGGGCATGGCGATGCTCCTTGCGGGCGACGCAAACGGCGGAATGCTCCCCTCAAAGGGGCGATGAGCGACGAGGTGCGCTACTGCGGGTCGTCGAACCAGGAGTCGTGGTCGCCGGAGTCGATCTCGGCGGCCAGGGTGTTCAGCACGGTCCGGGGATGTCCGAGTACGAGCCTCTCCTCCTTGATCAGGTCGGCGAGGTCGCTGCCGGCCCGGTCGCGCTGGCTGCCGAGGAACCCGGGCGCCCATCCGATCCGGACCGGCCCGTCCAACTCGTCGGCCCACGCCTCGATCTCCTCGCGGAGGACGTCAACGTCGAAGTACGTCGCCTTCTCGCGCTCCCGGACGACCCTGGTGAACGGGTTCGTCCCGCCCTTGATCGGCGCGAGGATGACGAGGCCGGGCGTGCGGTCACCGTAGTGGGCCGACTGCTTGGCACCGCCCTTGACCATCGCCATCGTCCGCAGCAGGACCGCGACCCGGCGGCGCCGCTCCTCGATCGGCAGTCGCACGCATTGCACGTCGCGCAGGACGAACTCGGTGCCACCCTTCTCAACCACCTCTTCGGCCAGGCTGCCGGGGAGCGCGGCCTTGGTGGTCCTGCCTCCGGTCTCGAAGGTTCCGACGCGCGGCAGGTCGAGCAGCAGGTCACCGGCCAGGTCCGCGGTGTACATCTCGTGCTCGTGGATGACCGGGTGAGTCCCCGGCTCGAAGTCGCGGCTCATCGTGCCGAAGTCCATGACGGGTTTGCTGGGCACGACCGAGACCAGGGTGCCGGTCGCCAGCACCGTGTCGCGCATGAACGTCTTCGACTCGCCCTTCTTCGCTCCCGTCTCGTCCGCCTTGACCGCGATCATGTAGCCGAACAGGTCGTCGTCCAGGTACAGGTCGGGGCGGCCCCGGGTGTAGGCCTGCTGCTTCTTGCCCTCCCCGCTTCGGATCACCGGCGAGGTCGGCTCGCCGGCCGGCAGACTGTCACGCAGCCAACGGCGGCCCGCCTGCGCGGACACGTACGGGTACTTGTCCCCCCGGCCCACCGTGAACTGCTTGACCATGCCGCGGTTGTCCTCGCCCCGCCCGTTGTTGGGGGCCCCTGCCTTGATCTGCAGGATCTGCTGTCCCACCAGGAACGTCACTGTTCCGTCCCTTCCTCTTGGTCGCCGCCGGCGGCGTCGGCCAGGTCCTTGATCTCTTGGAGTTCCTCCTGCGAGCCCTTCGGCTCCCAACCCGCCTCGGCCAGTGCCTCCAGGACGGCGAAGACCAGCAGCCGCCGCCACGACCAGGACCGCTCGTCCTCGAACAGCAGCCGGTACTCCTGCACCGGCAGAAGCACCGGCGAGGTGTCCTTGGGGCGCGGGAACAGCAGCCAGTCCACGCCCTTGGAGCGGAACCAGCCGTAGAGGTTTCCTCCCTTGCTGTTGGCGCGGATGAAGTCGCGGAACGGTCCGGGACGGCTGTCCTGCCCCAGCAGCGCGGCCAGCCGCCGCGCCAGTTCCTTGATCCGTTCGACGTCCTTGTCGTCCATGGTCAGCACCTCACGGCAGTAGGAGTACAAGAGCGGGGCCAGCACCGTAGTTTCGGCGGGGATGGGCACGGCCGCGGAGATCTGGCTCAGGACATGGCCGACTGCGAAGTCCAGGACCTGCGACGGTCGGGTGAACGCCCGCTTGGCCAAGAACGCCTCTCCCGGAACCTTCTTGGTCCCTTGAGTCGCGACCAGCGCCGGATATCCGGCGCGGCGTTTGGTGTCCTTGTTGGTCGTCCGGATCCATTCAGCGAGGGGCTGGCTCAGCTCCTGCGCGGCGAACAGTTGCTCCTTGTTGGAGTTGGACAGCACGATCAACTCCACACCGGAGGTGATCCGCCGGCTGTAGGCGCGCACCGCACGCAGGACCCACAGCTCCCGCGCGTATGGGCCGGGCTTGGCCCCCTTCGACGCCCCGGCGGAGGCTTGCCGCAGAGTCTGATCCACCGTCGCTGCGGTCATCTTCGCCAGGAAGTCGTCGTCCCAGGAATGCATCAGCGCGGCCCTGCCGCCCGACAGTGACGCCCCGTATGGAAAAGCCCAGAGGCTGGCGACGCAGGGGTAGCACAGTGGCGTTCCCTCATGGCCCGGCGCGGTGGTGTTGCGGTGCGCGACGCTCGCGCCCAGCGGGATGTCGACCTTGCCATACCAGCCGCAGGCCGCACGTCCGCAGTACGCACACGGCGCCGCCGGCCAATCCGCCAGCTCCGGCCGCGCACGCCACTCACGGATCAGCGCTTCCCGTTGAGCAGGGGATTGCTTGCCGCGTGCGGTGGGGTTGATCTTCGAGTTCGGCCAGAGCAAGTAGCTGGCCCCGAGCCAGAACCCGCCGGGATCCGCGGCTTTCGCCGTATCGACCGTCTTCACGAGGTGGCTCGTCATCTGGTCGACGACCATGGCCAGGGCCTCGTCCGACACGTCGCAGGGGTGATCGACCTTAGCCAGGGCGGCCAGGACAAACGCCCCCGCCCGCTGCAACGGACTCGCGGTCAGCACCAGGGATTGCGGATGAGCCGAGCCTCCAGTCGGATCCATCCGGCTCCCGGATGGTGAGAGGCCCGCTACGGGGTCAGGCACTGATCCAGCCCATCCCCGTGCTGTTGGCCTGGCCCAGCCCCCAGGAGTGCAGCGCCGAGAGCGTCTCGGGCGCACCAGACACCATGACTTCGACGCAGGCCCCAGGCTTCTTCCCGCCCCCGCCGCTCCCGACCGCGAACGAGCGCTTGCGGCCGATCCACCCGACGTGCTCCAAGGTGACCTCCGGGTCCAATCCCAGGGTCTCCGCCTTGCGCCGCAGGTTGTTCTGCACGTAGACGTCCCACTCGGGCTCACCTGGGAGACACCACGCCTGGCGACGCACACGCGCGCCGGACTCATCACGCCCCGAGCTCTTCATCACCACCGGTGTCTCCGTCCGGAAGACGGCCTTGCCGGTCTCGAACCTCGGGGCCTCCACCGGCTCGACCTGGTCGACGATGAAGGCAGTCGCCCCCCACGCCAGCACAGGGATGGACTTCAGCGCAGCCGCCCACCCCTCGACCACCGCGATCAGCGGACTCCCGAACTCCACAACACCGGGACCGTCGGTGGCGTAGACGCCCTTGCGCCGACGCGCCGCCGGAAAGACCGGCGCGCCATAACCGAACGGAACCAAGCCGTGAGGCCCCCAGCCGTCCTTGTGAATCGCCTGTCCCAGCTCGGGCGCCCCCCGCTCCAGCAGCGCGTACAGCAGGGCCCGCCCGGGAGCCACGACGTCGTCCCAGGCCAACTCGCGAGCCCCCGTGTGGAAGGTCAATCGCAAACGCATGATCCCCGTCCTCCCTCGTCCAGCGGTGCCGGACAACGCCATAGGCCATCGGCAAGTACAGATGGACGGCTCCTGTCAGACCCGCCTGAGAGCGTGAGCCCACTCGGCTCCTCGCCCGTGTCCGGGGACATTACGCACACCGCGCTCCGCGAGGAGAGCTTTCAATAAACTCGATCACGACATCGCCTGTCCGAATGTGGCCTTGAGCGTCGGCGCGGCTATCCTGGTCTGAGAGATCGCCCCTTTCAGTCAAAGCCCCCGGGGTCGCAACTGATCGAGTTTGTTGCTGGAAACGTCCACAGACTCGCCCTCATCGCCCCTACGAGGGGTCGCGTCGAGATGATCAACGCTCCGGCGTCAGCAGCCTTCTTCAGAAGCGCTTCACCAAGTGGAGGGGCGCATGCGGTGTCTGAGTAGCGCGTCACGTCGGGAGCCCTCCGGTGTCGTTGCCGGCCCAGTAGAGCTTGAGGTGCGGTGGGCCTGAACCTCGCCGCGGCAGCGAGCAGTTCCGGAGGAAGAACCGCCGTGGCGTGGCCCAGATGAGTCCGCCGCCACGGCAGGATCAGCGAGAGCCCTGCAAGAACGGCGAAGGAGCGCTAAGCATTGCGGGACTGTGGACGGGTCCTACCCGCGGTCTTATAACGTCTTCAACCATCAGGGCCCATGAGCGAAGTTGATCAAGTTGGTTTCAGCGACACGCCGGGGTTGACAGCACGACCGGAGGATCGCTGCAGAATCCGCCCCCGCCGGACCGTTCTTCCCTCTGCCCACCTGGCGCTTTACCCTGGGGTCCTCATCGCCCCTACGAGGGTTCGCAACATCTTCGCGGCGTTCTGGACCAGGCGGCCGTCGGTCCTCATCGCCCCTACGAGGGTTCGCAACTCCGATGACCAGCGCGGACGCGCCACCGAGCAGAGGTCCTCATCGCCCCTACGAGGGTTCGCAACATGGCGATCGGGGCGGGGGCCGGGGGGCGGGTCTCGCGTCC
The DNA here is from genome assembly GCF_040649435.1 of Actinomadura sp. NPDC048955. NCBI lineage: Bacteria > Bacillati > Actinomycetota > Actinomycetes > Streptosporangiales > Thermomonosporaceae > Actinomadura > Actinomadura sp. NPDC048955. The sequence continues at coordinate 58,015 of NZ_JBEZJI010000022.1, read as the reverse complement.
TCATCGCCCCTACGAGGGTTCGCAACAAGGCGTCTCGCAGGGTATTTGACCTGCGGAAACAAGTCCTCATCGCCCCTACGAGGGTTCGCAACAGGTCGATGCGGATCTGGGGCTCGCCCTCGATCCGGCGTCCTCATCGCCCCTACGAGGGTTCGCAACCGATCAGGGCGCCGGCGATCGTCCCGAGGTACACCGCCGGTCCTCATCGCCCCTACGAGGGTTCGCAACACGACAGGCAGCACGCCATCCCGGTAGGCGGACAGGTCCTCATCGCCCCCTACGAGGGTTCGCAACAGGGCGGAGCCTCCGGGCGTCTGGCCCGGGTAGATGTCCTCATCGCCCCTACGAGGGTTCGCAACTCGGCGTACATCTCCCGATACCGGACCAGGACCTCGTCCTGGTCGCCCCTACGAGGGTTCGCAACGCGTAGTAGACCTCGATCTCTCGATGAGGCTCGTAGGTCCTCATCGCCCCTACGAGGGTTCGCAACCTGGTGTAGCGCGCGCTGCATTCGTGGAGGAGTCGACCCGTCCTCATCGCCCCTATGAGGGTTCGCAACCCGACGCCCTTGGTCATGACCATGCCCGGCCAGATCGTCCTCATCGCCCCTGCGAGGGTTCGCAACGTCAGGACCTGGCCGAAGGTGCGCCGGGCGATGGGCATTCCCATAGCCCTACAGGGGTTCGCAAGGAGCAGCGTTCGGACGACCGAAACCCGGCACGCCGTCTTCATCGCCGAAGAGCCGTTCTTGGTCCCGCCAGGAGAGGGGCCTCAGGGGGGCTCGGCGGGGAAAGGCTCGTACGTACTGGAGGCGTTGTCGTAGGTGAAGGCTGTCCAGCGGTCGGGCTGGATGTGGGCCAGGCGGGCGCCAAGGGCAATGGAGATGGCGACCGGGCCGGTGAGAAAGGCCGCATGGCGTCCGGTGCGGGCATTGGCGGGGAAGGGCGCGTCGCGCCAGGCGCGGCAGATCTGCTCCACGATCGCGGTGTAGGTCCCCGCGTCCTCATCCAGCGGGCCAGCGGTCTTCCGGCTGAGGATGAGGAGGTTGCCGATTCCGTGCGCGCGGCAGGCGGCGCGGACGGGTTGGACGAAGTCGGCGCGAAGGTTCTGCAGATCGATGGCGAGCGCCGCTCGTGTCGGGTCTCCGCCTTCGATGGGCTCGACCTGTTCCACGGTGAGGAGTGCGGCGGTGAGCGGGCTTTCTCGGAGGCTCGTGGCCGGGAAGTGGGACGGACTGCCGTCGCGCTGGCGGACCGCGTGAACGGTGATCTCGCGGGGGTGGGAGTGCCCGATCCTGGCGCCGAACCGGAAGCCGACCGGCAGAGGCATGGTCGGGATCACGTTGATGCGGGCGGCATCGCTGACCAGACGTTCCGCGATTCCGGCAGCTGCGATGGTCTCGTCCGCGAGGGCGTCGATGCTCTCCTTCGGCCACGGATGGGTGTCGGGGAGCGTGAGGTGGGTCTGCACCGTGACCGCGCAGGTCTTCTGGCTGTACTCGACTGCCTTGGATTCCAGCAGTTCAGCTCGTGAGGCACCGCGTCCGCTGTCGGACGCGGTGACGACTAGCCCGATCCGGGTCTTGACCGAGGCGCGGACGCGCAGCACGGCGCCGCCCCCCATGAGGCCGAGTCCGACGAGACAGCCGAGGACGAACCACCAGCGTCCGGCCGGAGAGTGCGTCATCACCGATTTCACTGCTTCGATTCCGAACCCGCCCGCGACAACGCCGCCGATCCCGCTCCAGGCCGCACCGTCGGTGATCACGCGCCGGGCCTTCGATGGGGTCGCGGACGGGCCGCCGATGACCGTCATCGTTGGCGCGTTCGGGGTCTCGGTCATCTCGGGCCTCGCTTCGTCGTCGTGGGCAGAACGTACTGATGGACGCTGCCTGCCGCCAGGCGGTTTGTGGTCAGACGTCGCCTTTATGCGAGGGGCGTTGAGGCCGGGATGGCAGGGCCGGAGTCGGTCACCGGGTTATGCGGCGTTTGGTCGGGGTGCGACCGGTCCGCGCCCCTAGCATGCCGCTCTGGGCGGCTGCGGGGGTTCGTCCATCAGTACCTCGCGGCGGCGCTGTGAGCGAGGAGGGGGCCGGGGTGAAGGTGCATGCGGTCGTGCTGAGCACGGCAGGCAACCAGAACTACATTTTCGGATCGAACAAGCGGCGGGAGAACGTCGGCGCATCGCATCTGATCACCCGTGTCGAGGGCGAATGGCTCGACAGGGCTTTGGCGGAGGCGGGAGCGGCCGGCGGGGACGGCCGCCGGCTGCGCGTCGAACCGGACGGCCTCGAGGTGGTGACCGCGAACGCGGGCGGTGTGACGCTGCTCGTCAGCGACCCGAAGGTGGGCAAGCAGATCGTCGGGAGCATCACCGAGGCCGCCTTGCGCGAGGCGCCCGGTTTGGACGTGTGCGGCGCGGTCGGCGATGCCATCGAGTGGGGGAACGCAAAGGAAGTCGCCGATGGCATCGCGAATGCCCGAGAGCTCCTCGCGGTCGCGCGGGCCAAGAGGCGCGGGCCGAGGTTGCGGTTCCCAGGGGTGCCGATCGCGGCGCGCTGCGGCTCCAGTGGCCTACCGGCTCATCGTGTCGTTGCGCTCCAAGAGGGGCGGTTGCCCGAGGCTCGTTCGGCACCCAGTCTGGCGAAGTTGAACGCCTTCGATGCGGCCTTGCTGCAACTGGCCGTCCAGATGGGGCTCTGCCCCGGGGACGACGAGAACCAGAAGGCGGTGTCCCGCGCCGCGCTCGCCCAGATCGTCGACCATCTGAACCACAAGGCGGAGTGGGTCGCGGTCGTCCACGCCGACGGCAACGGCTTGGGGAAGGTGTTTCAGCATTTCGCGTCCATCATGGGCGGCGACAGCAGGCCCGCAGACGGGTACACCGAGGGGCTACGCGGACTGTCCGAAGGGGTGGACCAGTGCGCTCGGGAGGCCTTCCAGTCGGTGTTCGCGAAGTTGCGCGGCAGCGGGTGGACCGCGGGCACGGACGAGCCGCCGGTTCTCCCGCTCATCCTTGGGGGCGACGACCTGACCGTGGTCTGTGACGGTGAACTGGCTCTGCCGTTCGCACGCGGATATCTGGAGGAGTTCACCCGGCGGGCCAACGAGCATCCCGCGGTCGGGGGCGTGCTCAAGAAGGTGGAGGACCTGCGCGGGCTGGGGGCTTGTGCGGGTGTCGCCATCGTCAAGCGCCAATATCCGTTCCACAGCGCCGTCCACCTGGCCGAAGAGTTGACCGGCGAGGCCAAGGTGGTGAAGGAGGAGCTCGGTCAGGACAAGAGTGCTCTGTCATTCCATGTTCTCTACGAGAGCGCGTTCGCCGATCTGCAACGTCTGCGCAAGCAGCAGACTCTCGCCGATGAGGACACGTGCTTGACCGGGCAGCCCTACGTTGTCGGCACCTCGGGCGACGCGGAGTGGGCGCGGCATCGACACTGGTCCGACCTGGAGAGGCAAGTCGCTGCTCTAACCGCCCGAGACGATGGGTCTCCCGTCATCTCGGGAGGCCAGGCGCACGAGCTCCGGTCCGCCCTGTTCCGCGGTCGTGAGGCTGCGGAATCCCGGTTCAAGATGGTCTCTACCTGGCTGGGCGAGGACGCGGTTCAAGGGCTCGCCTCGGACGACTCGCTTTTCTGGCACGACGGACACGTCCACCGCACCGGCCTTCTGGATGCGTTGAACGCCGCTCCCTTCCTTTCCTTGAAGGGCAGGTCATGAGCCACACCATTTCGCTGACCTTGCGCATGCTGAGTGATTGGCACATCGGCGCGGGTACCGGGCAGCACGGCCGCATCAACCGACAGGTGCTGCGGGACGAGGAACACCAGCTCCCCTACGTGTCGGCGAAGTCCCTCAACGGCGTTTGGCGGGACGGCTGCGAGATCGCCGCACGTGCCCTCGACGCCGACGCCGATCCCGGCGGCTCCCAGATCTGGCATGCCTGGGTTGAATACCTGTTCGGCTATCAACCGACGTCCCCGAGCGCCGAGCCGCGCGAGACACCGGCGGCGCCGGCGCGGCATCCGCGTCCGGCCGCCCTGTGCTACCTCGGCCCGCTTCGCTTTCCCGGTGATCTCGGCCAGGCCATCGCAGGGAACCCGCGGCTCCGCGATGCGGTGACGTTCGTGAAACCGGGTGTCGCGCACGATCCGGTGACCGGCGCGGCCAGGGAGGACATGCTGCGCTTCGACGAGATGGCTCGCGGTGGCATGACGTTGGAAGGCACAGCGGAGCTCCCCGACGAGCTGTCGGAGGAACAGCTCGGTTGTGCTCGTGCGCTGCTGTGGGCGGGCGCGCGGTTGGTGGAGGGCATCGGTGGGAAGCGGCGCCGGGGGTCGGGGCGATGCCGGCTCGATCTCGGCGGTTCAGGGCTGCCTCCGAGCGGTGACGACTTGGCGCGTTGGACGGCGAGCCCGGTTCCACCGCCGATCCCAGAGCAGCCTCCTGCACCCGATTCCGCCGAGAGGCGGGCTGCGGGCGACGGCTGGGAGCGCGTCCTCCTGCGGATGACGCTCGAAACGCCGTTGCTCGCCTTTGAACGCACCGTCGGGAATCTCGTTCAAGGCCGTGACCACACGCCAGGCTGGATGCTTCTGGGGCCGGTGCTGCGGCGCCTGGACTCGTCGGCCGCCGCTGCGGCTGCACGCTGCGGGGACTTGGTGGTGACGCCCGCGACCCCGCAGGTGGACGGGGCACAGGGGCGTCCGATCCCACGCGCCTTCGAACGAGAAAAGGACGGCAAGAACGTCTACCTCAATCGCATGGTGGAGGGGACTCCGAACGGCAAGGCGTTCAAGCGGGTCCGGAAGGGATACGTCTCCGGCTCGGCGAACGTGACGGTCGAGACGCCCGGCTTCGTGCTGAGAATGCACAACACCATCGAGGACGAGCTCCAGCGTCCGACCGAGGCACTTGGCGGCGTCTACGTGTACCAGGCGCTCGCGCCCGGAACCGTGCTCGTGGCCGAGGTCAGGGTCCGGCGCGGCATCCTCGACCCCGGCTGGTGGAAGAGCCTGGACGGCCGGTGGCGGTTGGGACGGTCCCGCAAAGACGACTACGGCCTGGTGTCCGTCACTGCTGAGCCAATTGACTCCGCGCCCGAGCCGGCACCGGTTATGAGCGGCGACCGGCTGCGCGTCTGGCTGCTGTCAGACGTCCTTGTTCGGGATGACCGGCTCGCCCCGAGTGACGACCCAGCCGACTTCGCCCGTCTCCTGCAGAGGGCGTTCGCCAGTGCGGGAGCGGAGGGTGTGGAACTCGCCCCGGTCCTGCAGGAGCGTGACCGGAGGCCGACTAGCTATGAGATCGCCCGAACTGATTCATGGCACCGGGGATGGCGGCTGCCGCGTCCCGTCCTTCTCGGATTCGCGGCCGGCGGCTGCCTGACCTTCGAGGTGAAGGCGGGCCACGTCGGCGCAGACGTGCTGGCGGAGGTCGAGCGATCGGGCATCGGGGAACGGCGCGGCGAGGGCTTCGGCCAGATCCGCATCAACGACCCAGTCCTCATGAACAAGGTGCCTACCGGCACCAGCGAGCGGAGGGACGAGCCGGCGGATACGCCGTCACGTCCGACCGTGCATCGGCTGTCCGCGGTCGACCCCGGCTACGCCGGTGCACGTCTGATCGAGACGGCAGCATGGCGTGCGGAGATCTGGCGGCTCGCCGAGGAGCGAGCGGCTCAGCCGGACGAGGTACTCGGCCCGCTCATCGAACTCTCGGCGACCCGGTTGAACGCGCTACGCCGCCTGTTCGGACACCTCGATGAGGAGAGCGAGCAGCTCAAGGCGCGCATCACCAGACTCACGAAGCGCTGGAAGGCGCCGAAGACCACTGCTTCGATCTGCACCCTGCTGGCGGAGAACGACGTGTGGGAAACGCTCAAGTTCAACGATCGGGACGGGCTGTGCCTGACCATCGACGGGCCGGACGTCCTCCCCGGCGAGTTGCGGGCAGAGGCGTTGCGGTCGCTACTCACCGCATGCCTGGCCGCCCACACCCGCACCCGCACCCGCACCCGCAACGAAGCCCATTCTGAGGAGGCGCGCGGATGACTCGCAGAAGGGGACGGCCGATGGACAGGCGACTCCGAGTGCGCGGTTGGCTGCGTACCCAGACGCCGCTGCACGTGGGTGGTGTCGCACTGGATCCGGCCGAGGCACTGCCGGTCGCGGTGGACGGGCAGGACCGCGTCTACGTACCGGGGACAAGCCTCGCCGGGGTGCTGCGCACCTGGATGCGCGGCGCCGACCCCGACATCGGCCAGTTGAACGACATGTGGGGGTTCGAGGACGGGAACTCAGAATCCGGCCAGGCCAGCCGGATCGTGGTTCGGGATGCTGTCGTCACCACCACGACCGGAACCGACAGCGACGGAATCCCGAACGAGCCGCTCAGATCGCGAGCCCTGCCGGTCCTCCACGGCGTTGGCATCGACCGTGCCACCGGCACCGCCGCATCAGCCTTCCTGTACGCCCGCACCATCGTCCCCCCAGGCCACTACCTGTCGTTCGAGATCGACGTCGAGACGACCAGCGCCCGCCTTGACCGTGACCGCGCGCGCCTGCACGCACTACTGACCGCCCTGAGGTCGGAAGAGATCACGGTGGGCGCCGCCAACGGCAAGGGCCTTGGTGTCGTGACGCTGATGCCGTCGCCGCTCGACGTCCACGAACACGACTTCACCAGCCGCGAGGGGCTGCTCGCCTTCCTCAGCGGCGAGCCCGAGCACTTCGACGAGGCGGGGGTGGACGCCAGCGCGGCTGACCTTCCCGCCCGCCGTGAGCGGCTTACCGTCCACCTGCGTTGGAAGCCCGACGCCCCCGTCATGGTCCGCGCCGCGGGTGAGGGGGCGGCGATCAAGACGCTGCCGCTCACCACAGAGATCGGGCCCGACACGCTAAGACTCACGCTGAGCGGCAGCTCCCTCAAGGGAGCCCTCCGCAGCCATGCCGAACTCATCGAACGCACCGCCCGCGGCCTGGATGCCCCAGTGCCTCCGATGCAGGACACGGAGGACGACACCGAAGACCGCGCGACCGCACGCCGGCATGCCGAAGCTTTCCTCAAGCAGCTCGATGGCCTGGAGGCCGTGCGCATGCTCTTTGGCGCCGCCCGCCGCAAACCCGACGACGCCTCGTCCGCCTATGCGTGGGGCGCGGGCGCGCTGACCGTCCACGAATGCGTGAGCGAGACAGCCATCCCTACGGACGTGTGGGACATCGTGGTGAACGGCGTGCCGGACAACGGCGACGGCAAGGACCGTCCGGGGCTGCCGGCGTCGGTACGCGACGCGCTGGCCAGCCGCGGACTCGACCAGGCCGACCACGTCGCAATCGACCGGTGGACGGGAGGTGTCGCCGACCAACTGCTGTTCAGCGTGCTCGAACCGCACGGCGTCGACTGGGAACCGATCCGGCTGACCGTTGACCTGACCCGGCTCGGCGACCATCGGGACGTGGCGCTCGCGCTGCTCCTGCTCGTCCTGCGCGATCTGGAGCAGCGCCGACTCCCGCTCGGCGGCATGGTCAACCGGGGATTCGGCGACGTCACGATCGAGGCGATCGAGTTCTCCGGCAACGGCTGGACGGCGGAGACGACGCTCGCGGACGCCCTCCGGCACGGGGATCTAGCGAAAGCGTGGCGCGAATACGCAGGGGGAACACGATGACTGGCACGACCTTGCACGTCGCGACCCGCAAGGGCCTCACCTTCGCTGAAGCCATGGAAAGCGCGCCGGACGGCTTCGCGTTGCTCACCACGCCATGGCGCTACGAAATCGTCACCACCGCCGATGCGCGCCGCTCCACACCCGACGGGGTCTTCGAGGCCCGCGTGTTCAACGAGCACACCGAATTGCGCTGGCTCAACGACGCCGACAGCGGACGGACCGTCCTGCTCAGCGAGGACCCGGCGGTTCTACCGGAATCCTTCGCGAAGCCTGAGCCGCTGGAGGCCAGCGCAACGGTGAAGGGCGGCTACCTGCTGTGGGGGAAGGCCGTCCAGGCGTCGGACGGTTGGACGACACTTTCCACCGAGCGCATGGGCAGCCTGCGTATTCCAGGAGAATTCGGCGCCGGCAGCCACGTGGCACTGACGACCTGTGAGTACATCGCGCGCGACACGGAACACGGTAACGCTTACATCGCGGAAGAACGCCTGCTGTCCTTCGAACTCTCCGAACTGCTGCGCAGGGAGAAGGCATGAACGAGAAGAAGCCGAATCCCGGCACGATCAGAGTCCCGAACAAGTTCAAGCCCGCCAAATCCCAGCAGGAGGCGAGGAGGCCCTCCGCTCCGCCCAGCCGAGCCGCCAAGCAGAAACAACCACGAGAGGGGAACGGGCGGAACGCCGGGAACGGACGTAAGGAGCCTTTCCTCAACCCCTACACCTTCGTCCCCGCCTTCCCGCGCGAGGGAATGACGGGTGCGTTCGCCGACGCTGCCCCTCCGGGCGCCGACCGGCTTCACGAGGACAACTGGACGGGCACGATCGCGGTCAGGCTCACGGCCCGGACGCCTCTGCTACTGCTCGACACCGCCCGCGCCTACAACGCACTGGACGCTGAGGAAGGACACCTCACCTACCCGGTACTGCTGCGCGATGGCCGCCCCCATCTGCCGGCGACCGCGCTCAAGGGCATGCTGCGCGCCTCCTATGAGGCGATCACCAACAGCCGGTTCGGGGTGTTCAACGGTCATGACGAGCGGCTCGGCTGGCGCCGCGTCGCCGATGACGCCCGCGACATGAAGCCGGTCCGCGTCGGGAAGGACAGCAAGACGCTGGAGTTCTGGGAGGCCGTCAAGCTCTCCTTGTACCGGGATAAGGCCAGTTCCCGCTACTCGCCGAACCCACGCCCGAAGCACGGCGACCGCGTCTGGGTGAGAACGAAGCGCGGCAAGAACGCCGAGGAGGTCGCCGGCATCAAGCCGTACTCCAAAGGCCGCCCCTCCTCCGACTGGAAGGAGGGATACGTCTTCATCACCGGTCAGAACGTGGAGACCAAGCGCGACGAACGGGTCTTTGTCCAGCAGCGCAGTCCCATGACGGCAAAGCTGACCAGTGATCTACGCGAGCGCTGGGACGCTCTCATGGAGCATCACCGCAAGTACGAGCAGGACATCGAGACCGACGGCGACTACGAGATCAGCCCTCACCGGAACAGCGAAGAGCGGCGCAAGCTCGCACCGGGGACGTTCTGCTGGGCGTACGAGAAGAACGGGCGCATCGAGGCGCTGTATCCGGTCATGATCCCGCGCGAGCTCGCCATCGCGAGCCCGGCCGAGATGGCGCCGCCGAAGGTCGAACCCGCCGCCCGCTACCGCGAACTGTCCCCTGCCGACCGTGTGTTCGGCTGGGTCGCCCAAGACGGGTCCGGCACCCGTCCGGCCGCATACCGGGGGCGTCTCCGCATCAGCGACGTCACCTGCGTTACCCCGACCAGCCAGGCCGTCAAGGAGTTCCCTGACGGCCTGCCGCTGTCAATCCTCGCCCAGCCGAAACCGACCCAGGGCCGGTTCTATCTGTCTGAGAGCGCCGCCGAACCACACCGTCCAATCGCAAACGGCACGTCCAAGAACGACGTGCATCGCAACCCTGACCGGGCTCTGCGGGGCCGCAAGGTCTACTGGCATCACCGGCGAGCGGCCGCGGACGCCTTCTACTGGAAAGTACCGCCGACGTCCGCGGGCGATCCCACGCAGCAGCTCATCGACGGCCTGCTGTACCGGGAGTACCTGCGGCCGAACGCACCCGACGAAAACAACCCGCTCACCCGCGACAAGACGTCGTTCGCGACGACCGGCGAGCCGCAGCGCGACAAGCAGAACCGCTCCGCACTCGGCTGGATCACCAAGGACACCGAGTTCACCTTCACCATCGGTGTCCGCGACGTTCCGGAAGTCGAGCTCGGAGCCCTGCTCTGGCTGCTGACGCTCGATGGCGATCACTACCACCGCCTCGGGCTCGGCAAGCCGCTCGGCTTCGGCAGCGTCCACATCGCGCTGGAACCGGAGCGCACGCGGCTCCACACCGGCGCTCAGTGGTCGGAGTACTACCGCGACCTCACCGGAGAGCTCCCCGACTCGCCCACCGAAACCGTGGTGCGCACCTGCGTTCGAGCCTTCACCACAGCAGCCGAGCAGCAGCCCGGATTCGCAGAGATCAAGCACGCATTCCTTGCGGCGGCCCACGGCAGCGACGACCTCCCCGTCCACTACCCTCGCGCCAGGCCCAAGCAGATGCAGGCGCGGCGGACCCCTCCGAACCCAGCTGGGGAGTCGTTCGCCTGGTTCACCGCCAACGAGAAGATCGAGAAAAGGACCATCGCGCCGGGCCGGGGCCGCTCCCTCCCGTCCGCCGGCGCCTCCCAAGACCAAGACCATGACCTTGACTTCTACGACGAAGAGAACTGAAAAAGCCGACGTGGCGCCGCTGCTGATCCACCCGATCGGTGGCGGCGACCTCGGTTTCCCCCCGATGGCGACCTCCCCGGCGCCGATCGACTTCCACGGCACCCCCGATGACCGCAGACCCCTGCGCAAGATCTTCGACGGCATCGCCGAAACCGGCGCCGACATCAGCGGCCTGCTCATCGTCGCGACGACGAACATCCACGCACCGTCGCAGCAGCCTTTCGTCGAGCACGCGCAGGTGATGAAGGAACTGTTGTGCTCCGCGAAAGGCCTCTGTGGCCGGACGTTCTTGGAGGACCAGGTCCACATCGTCCAGGTCGACGAACCGACGGCCCGCCACAGTCTCAAAGACCTGAAGCCCGTGCTCGCGGCACTCATGCCCGGCGAATGCCTGCTGACGTCCGGGGCGGGCTCCTATGCTCTCGGCGCCGGAGTCGTACTCGCCGGGATCGAGACCGGCGTGCCGATCACCCTGCTTCCGGTCGACGAACCGTCCGCCGCCTACCGCCTGCGCGACTTAATCGATCCGCACGACACGCTCCGCAACTGGCTGCTGCGGCACCGCTTCTGGGACGAACTCGCCGCCGTCGACACGCCGAACGCCGCCCTCTGGCGGCTGCTCGCCGCCCGCCAGCGCGCCGACATCAGCCTCGCCGAGACCACCACCCCCTTCGCCGGGCTCAACCAGGGGAGACTCACCAAGCTCACCGAGCTCTGGCCGACCGTCCAAGCCGCCTTCTACGAGCGCCTCGCGCGGGGCGAGGCCATCGACCACTCGCTACTGCGCGCCTGGTTCACGCAACGGATCAGCAAGCCGTCCAGGAAAGAGGCAGCCACGGTCCCCGTCTCGGCGCAACGAGCACTGGAAGACCTCGCGAGAGATCTCAGCGACCCCGAGAAGCGCGGCGGCGCCGCCCTGATCAAGGAGGCCCGCCGCCGTCTCTGGCCCGTCCCGCAGGCCCGACATGCGGCGCTGGTGGGCGACGCGGAATTCATCGACTTCTTCGAGAGGAGCGCCTCGCACGAGGCGCACCTCGCTCCGCCTGGAGCCCGCCGCCTGCCCGGCTCGCTGCTCGCGAACGCCGACCAGTGGGAGAAGGGCGACCTGGTGCCCAGCCTGGTGGACCAGTGCGGCATGACGGCTTGGCCCGTCCTGGGGACCGGTGACGCCCTTGTCCTTATGTGCGTCGGAATGGTTCCGATGAACGACCCGAACGACAAAGGGGGTCAGGCGGCCGTTCGGCAGGTGATCGACTGGGCGTCCCGGCGCCGCGGCGCCCTTGCCCGTCCCGGCAGGATCAGACTGCGCCTCCTAGCCAGCGACGAGACGATGGAGCGTGCCCGATCCTGGGTCACCCTCGCCCGGTCGACCGCCCCCGCAGGCAGCCTCGACGCTGCCGTCCTCGGTCCTTTCTCCACCGAACCGGGTGACGCTGCCGACATCAACACCGCGCTTCTAGCCGAACTCGCCAAAGCCGAGCCGACCGGCATGTACGGCTCGACCAGCCTCCGCGACGTGGACGAAGTCCTGCTCGTCATCAACTCTGGAAAGCCGGTCACGGTGAACGGCATGGTCGCTGCAGGCGTCCAGTGGTCACTGAATGCCGCCTGCCCTCTGCGCGTCGCCGAACTCGGCCGTGACCGGGCGCTGCGCTCCGTGGTCAACGAGGCCGGTTTGACGCTGTGCCGTCTCGGTCTGGACGCCCGCTTGGCCCGGCTCGCGTCGTCGGCCGTCCGGCGCCTCGACACCCGCACCGCCTGGCAACTGCTCGCCAACGGCTCACCGGCCCTCGCCGACGCCCGCGAGGCCGCCGCCCGCCTTCATCACGACCTATACAGCCATGCGCAACCGACCGCGAGCATGAACGCCCGCTGCGAGGTGGCCTGCCGACGCCTCGAGTTGATCGCGCACGTCTTGGCAGACGAACCATGGCCGGCTTGCTACACAGCCGTTGAGGTGCTCCGCCCTGGCCTCTTCGACTGGGGCATGTGGAAAGCGCTCAGGAAACGTTTCGCGCCGCTCCGAAGACTGAACGCCTACCGCAACGAAACCCCCTATGCCCACCTGCTCGACAGACTCCGCGAAGAGCGAGCCGAGCAGGTGGCCCATATGGGGAAGCGACCACCGTCGAAGAGGCCGCCTACGCGGCAGGTCGTGCTCGGAGAACTGCGCGGCTGCGTCGATGCCTTCCAGCAGCTCCGTCCTGAGCGTGATCGTCAGAGGGAGCCCGATCGGATACTCGTCACCCGCTACAAGCGCCTCTGTGAACAACTCGAAGAGTTGGGAGAGGATGCCCGATGAACAGGCATTCCAGTTCTCGCCCCCGACCGCTGTCGCCGCACTGGATCAGTGCTTGACCAGAGACTGGAGGGCGACCTACCCAAGCCTGTCGCTGAACCTTTCGGGATAAGGCCGCGACACCGATGAGGCCTGATCCGGCGTCGTCGCCCGGACGCCGGGCTGTAATCGGGCAACCGCTTGACGTGAGTTGAGGGGCTCACGATACTGGTGGGCGTTCGACGGCTACGGCCGAAGAGCGTTTGAGGCCTTGCGCCTCCTGAGGAAGACCGCATCCCCGGGTTTCATGCCCGTGGGATGGACGGTCCGTTCGAGTTTGCCTCAGGAGGCTCAGTGCGGCCCATCTCTCATATGGCCGACCGTAACGACGCGATCGCGTACGCGGCGTTCCACACCTTTGTCTCTCCGGCATTGCGCGCCGTCGCGCGCGGGCCGCTGCACCGCGCCAGGCACGCTGGCCGAGCTTGCGGCGCGCCAACCGGCCAGAGGTGGTGCGCCGAGTGCGAGTCGACGGTCGACGATCTTCTCCTGGCAAGCTTCGCCAGGCTGCGATCCGCGTTGAGTGGGGCAATGCCCAAGACCCGGTCAGGGCAGCTCGTCCGCGAGATGGTCGTGGTGTGTGAGCACCTGGTGTCAGCAGATGCACGAGACGAGGACGCCGCGGCCTGGGCGGGGAAACTGGGCCGTGCGGAGAGCGATGCTGAGCCGTGGTTGCGGGCCGCCTGGGCACAGCTCGTCCATTACCCGTTGCTGCATCTGGAGGAGCGGACAAGGCGCGCGGACGCCGTTCGGCGGGGTGCGTCAGCGCGTCCGGACCGAGACCTGCGGCAGGCGGCTTGGGCGGCTCCACTGCGGGACGACCCCGCAGGGCTGGAAATGCTCATTGTGCTGGTGCACCGAATGCGTCGCAGGGTCTCCGATCCGTTTCAGGTTCCGGACGACGTGCGGGAGCGTCACGGTTTGGCGCGTGCGGAGGCGTCCCGGCGGATGGGAACGGCTTTGAAGGCGCTGCGTGCGGCCAATCCCGGCTTCTTCGCCGCCAACATCGGTGAGCCGGTGACCGGCCACGGCGTCGAGCCGCCAGTGGACCCGTACGAGAGCATCGTGATGGCCACCGAACGGGCCCAGGCTCGTGCGGCGTTGTCTCGCCTGCTTATGGTCCGCGCAGATGAGCCCATGCCAGGTACTGCGCGCCGGACATCGTGCCGGGATGTCATCGCCGCCCTTTGCGCGCTCAGTGCCGGCCAGCGCGCGGACCCGGTCGCTGCAGCAGTCCGCACACTTGGCGTCGCTCCGGAGCAAGCTGCTCCGATGGTTCGCCATCTCGCGGTCCAGGTGGCCGCTGCAGGCGTGGATTGGACGGATCAATTGCTGGAGGCGGCGCCTGCGGCGGGCACTCGATGAGCTGCTCCGCACACCGTGATCATGGCGGACTCGTCCATCGGCGGATCTCTCCGGCAAGCAGTCCAGCATCGGACGTGCTGAGCTTCACGTCCACCACCAGGCGGGAGGTCCTCAGAGAGAGCGACACGCCCTCCGCCGATGGCCGTACCGCGAACCGGTGGACGAGCACGGGGACGTCATCGCCGATCAACTGTTCCCCGACCAACCGTTCGGGCCGTGGAAGGCGGGCGGCTGTCGCGTTTCCAGCAGAGGTGAAGAATTGAAGGAGGTCGAGGCCGAGAGAGGCGGCGCCGAGATCGGCGCGGACGGTCAGGGCCGTTTCGCCGTCGGTCAATGTCAGCACGGCGAACGGTCCGTGGAACCAGGCGGCGACGCCGTGCAACGCCAACTCGCGCGGACCGTAGGGGCGAGCGCGGATGCGCTGTGCGTACGACTCGGGACCGCTCATCGGGCGCGTAGAGGAACTTCGCCAAACGCCACCAGAGCCGTCAGCCCGACCACGAACGCACAGCCAAACATCGGGGCCATGGTCCATCGACCCCGGGCCCGGCCACCGCTCGCCGCCACGCCTCTGCTGCCCTCCGTACTTGATCGACGTTTATCCGCTCGACCAGCCATGCCCTCCGTCTCCCAACAGGTACGCCCATGCCCCCAACCGATGGACGAGTGCCGCCCGACCATTCCGAAATCACAGGACCTCGTCCCATGCTCCCGAACCACTGGTATCGCAGTCGAGACCGCACTTTCGGACGAAGCGGTCGAGTTGCGTTCGAGGTCGACGGCGGACCGGCGACTGCCTCTGCAGCGGCGTGTCCGGAAAGAGGAGGGGTCCAGCCCCGATCAGCAACCCGACGGTCCAGCGACTCAACAGGTCGATCAACGGCCTCCCCCCAGAAGTCAGCCGCTCCCTCCCCCGAACGCCGCCCGAGCGGCGAGGGTAGGAGACCGTGGCCAAGCCTCCGGCCATCGTCTTGTGGCCTCTTGCACCATCCGACACCCAGGAAAGTTGATCAATGCGCTTTCAGCGACACGCCAGGGTCAACAGCACAACCGACGGATCGCTGAAATTTCCGCCTCTAGCGAGCCCCTCTTCCCTCGGCCCACCTGCGGCTTTACTCTGGGGTCCTCATCGCCCCTACGAGGGTTCGCAACTGTACGCTGTCTCGCGTGCGCGCGCGGTACGTCTGCGTCCTCATCGCCCCTACGAGGGTTCGCAACAGCTGGGCGGGCTTGTAGCCCTTCAGGGCCTTGAGTCCTCATCGCCCCTACGAGGGTTCGCAACGCGTACGCCTGCGCCAGGTCGAGCTGATGCCGACGTCCTCATCGCCCCTACGAGGGTTCGCAACGATGACGTCGTATTCGTCTTCGGTGAGAAGGCCCGCGTCCTCATCGCCCCTACGAGGGTTCGCAACTCGGCCACGCGGCCGGGTGCGGATCCCGGTCGATGGTCCTCATCGCCCCTACGAGGGTTCGCAACCAGTCCCAGAGCTCGGCGCGGTCCATGATCTGGACGAACGTCCTCATCGCCCCTACGAGGGTTCGCAACGCATTGAGCCCGAGGGCCTTGAATCCGGCGGCACTCGTGTCCTCATCGCCCCTACGAGGGTTCGCAACGCGGTCTCTCCGAGGCAGCGCATGAGCAGAGAGCGTCCTCATCGCCCCTACGAGGGTTCGCAACGGCGGGATGGCGGTGGCTTCAGCGACGGGGCGGACGGCTGTCCTCATCGCCCCTACGAGGGTTCGCAACTCCCAGGAGTAACCGATCGGTCGGACAAATTCCTCGTCCTCATCGCCCCTACGAGGGTTCGCAACACCACCAGGTCCACCGCGGCGCGCGGCCCGATCGCGGGTCCTCATCGCCCCTACGAGGCTTCGCAACTGTTTGATCTGGTCGCGGAGGTCGGCCACGCCCGTGGTCCTCATAGCCCCTACGAGGGTTCGCAACCGGAGGGCTGTGCGGGCCGCTGTGGCTTCCGTGGCGTCCTCATCGCCCCCACGAAGGTTCGCAACGTTGCGGGCGCGTCGGTCATCATGGTCATGGGGTTGATGTCCTCATCGCCCCTGCGAGGGTTCGCAACTTCATCCACGACACGTCCTGCGTCCCGGTGTTGCCGTGTCCTCATCGCCCCTACGAGGGTTCGCAACAGGGCCACTAGGCGTCACCCCTCGCGGTCGGTACTGATCCTCATAGCCCCTACAGGGTTCGCAACGCCCGGCACGTCGGCCGCCCGAGGCCCTCCTCGCCGCAGTCCTCATCGCCCCTAGCTCAGGAGGGTTCGCACCCCGTTAAGGAAACCCGTGTCGGCTCGTAGATGATCAGAGGATTGCGGCGAGTTCTCGTGCTCCCGACACCCGTCGATGTCGCTCGACGAGTCCATCGGCCATCCGCCGGATGGAGGGGCGGTCGCGCACTTCGCTGGGTGCCTGCTCGTGGGCCTCCAGGAGGCGGGCGATCGCTGGTTCGGGTCGGCCGCGCTGGACATAGGCCCGGGCCATGTCGGTGTGGAGGCGGGCTTGCCGCTCGGGGGTGGCGAACTGTTCCGGCCGGAGGTTCTTGCCTGCGGCCAGCGCCGCGCCTGCGTCACCGAGGCCCCAGCGCACACCGACCTCGTAGAGCGCGAGCTGCGGCAGGGTGATTTTGAAGCGGTGTGCGGTGGTCGGGCGGGCCGGCATTCGGTCGGGCAGTCCGCGCGCGGCGCGTCGGGCCTCGGTGACCATGTCCAGCGCACCGTCTCGGTCGTCGGCCAGCGCGGCGTTGTAGGCGGTCGTGCACAACGTCTGGGCGTAGGCCGCGGTCTGCGCGGGGGTTGTGAGCCCGGCGCGGTCCAGCCTCGCGACGGCTTGCATGGTGAGGCGCTGCGCCACCGCTTGGCGGCCTTCATGCCGCAGGACGATCCCGAGCGAGCGCGCAGCGGCAGCCTGTGCGACCGGGTCTTCCGACCGCACGGCGTACGTCACCGCTCTGTCTGCGGTGAGCCGCGACTGCGGGACGGCGCCGACCTTATTGAGTGCCTCGGCCGCCATGTCGTAGACGGCGGCGACCAGCATCCACGTTGCCGGCTCGTCAGCGCCCTCGGCGGCGGTCTGGTGGGCGTTGGCCAAGAGCGCGGGCAGCCGGTCCACCAGTTGGGTCAGGTGCCCGTCGTCAAACAGCTGCCACGCCCGCCGAAGTTGTGCGGCGACCTGCGCGCGTGTCGCCGGGGACGCTGGCGCGGGTGTGAGCGCAAGGGCGTCATCCAGCCGTGTCAGGGCCGCCACCGGGACAGCGGCCAGCCCCGCGGCGAGCAGGTTGCGACGGCGCATCGGATCCTCCTGGACCACGGGAGCCACTCTGGTGACCACCGTAGCCCCAGGCGGGCCGACGACCCCCAGTAACGCGGCCAGAGTCTGAGCGGGCATCCCTAAGACGTCCGCGACCTTCTTGGCCTTCATCACGTCGAGCCCGGCGCTGCGCCCTTGCTCCAGGCGGGAGATGGTGGCCGGCGAGTAGCTGGTGGCTCTGCCGAGGTCGACCTGGCGCCACCCGCGATGTTGGCGCGCCAGCCGGATGACCTGCCCCAGTTCCCCGGCATCGACCAGCGCCGTCACCACAGCCGACCGCCAGAACGGGTCCGTCTGCATCGCCGCTCCTGGGGAGCACAGAGAGTCCAGACCCCTACACGCTACGAGCTCAACGGCAAGTTGCCCAGAGCCGCGTGCAGATTCTGCAAATGCGTGCCTGTCCTGCACACGAACCACCGTTCCCCGACTCGGCGGGGTGCCATTGCAGCGAGGCGCCTCGCCTCACCTGTCATCCCGAGAAAGGAGCAACGCCATGGCAACCACTTCGCCCACCCCGGGGACCGCGGCCCCCGACGCGTTCGCGGGGCTGTTCACCGACCCCGAGACCCTCACCACCGTGCAGGCCAAGGAGTACACCAAGAAGGACGGTGACTCCGACCAGCCCAACAAGTACGACGAGATCTGATCAACCAGCGGGGACGGACCTTGCGGCCCGTCCCCGCGCCGTAGTAGGAGGGCACCGTCCATGTTTCGCCTCAGCCTCCACCGCCCCTTCGATCCGGCAGCGCTGCGCTGGCATCCAGCCGACGGGAGTTGGCGACATGACTCCGAGCCCGGTCAAGGCCTGGGCTGGATCGAGCCGTTTACCCACCCGGCGCTCGAACATCAGCTGGTCCTCGGGCCCGGCGGCCACGGCTTCATCATCAACCGCGAACGACGACGCGGAACCGCTAAGGTCAGCCGGGTTCACCGCGCCCGCGACGACACCGCCTATGCGCGACTGCGCGCTCAGGCGACCGCCTGGCCCCTGGGCTTCGTCCTGATCGACCTCGATCCCGCAGCGGTCCGGATCATTGCCAGCGCCTGGGGCCTGGCACCGGTCCACCTCACCACCAACCCGGACGGGGCGCTCCACGGCTCCTGGGACCTACTGGATCTCCTCGACGCCACCACCAACCGCCTCGACCCTGTCGAGGTGGTGCGGTTCCTGACCTACACCCCCATCTATTCATGCCACACCCTGCTCGCCGACGTGCAGACCGTCACCGAACGCGCCACCGCCACCTTCACTCGCCGGCCCGGCGGCACCGGGCGCCTACGCATCGACTACCCCGGGCCCGGCTTGCACGCACTGCCACGCCGCCTGCGCCAGGACGCCAATCCTGTCGCCGCGTTCGAGGACCTGCTCGCCCACGTGATCGAGCAGTGGGAGTTCACCCCGGAGACCGCCGTCGCCGACCTGTCAGGCGGCATGGACTCCACTAATGTCGCGCTCTCCCTCGCGCAACTCCACCCCGGCCGTGTCACCACCGGCGCGATGCTCCTCACCGGCCCCTATGGCCAGCAACAGACCCGCCGCCGCGCCCAGCTGCGACGCGCCGGGTTTGCCGGCGACCACCAACTGCAGATGGTCGACCATCTGCCCTTCGCACCCGACGGCCCCCGCGCATGCGGGCACCGGTTCCACCCCCAAGAAGGCCCGTACGCCGAAGCCCGCAACCTGCTTCTGGACCGCTACGTCGCCGCCGGCGCCCGTGTCGTTTTCACCGGCCTGGGCGGCGACGAAGTGATGAAGCTCCGCACCAACGAGATCACTCGTTCCGGTGGGCGCCGACCGGAGCCGCCGCTTCGCATCGGCGACCACAACGAGCCCGTCTACCTCGGGGACCAGGGCCGCCGTCTGCTTGAGGCCCGCTACGACAACGCCGCACCGGTCGGCCCCACCCTGTGGTCCATCCTGGACGCCTACGCCGCCCTGTACCCGCATTACATGCGGCGCGGGCTGTGGCCGATCAACCCCTTGGCCGCCCCGCAGATCGTCCGTCTCGCCGAGAGCCTGCCCGCGTGCTGGCGCACGAAGAAGCGGCTGTTCCGCGAGCGCCTCACACGTCTCGGCTTCTCGCAAGAGGTCGTCCATCCGCCGCTGCCGGAGAACTTCCAGCACATCCTGGACCTGGCGATGCGCCGCCACGGCGTAACGATGCTCGAATCCCTACTCGACGACGGGTCGCGGCTCGTCGCGGACGGGTACCTGGACGAGGCCGAGTTGCGCCGTGCCTGCAGGTGCTTCGCCGCCACCGGTCAGCGCACATTCGAGGTGTACCGACCGCTGATCCTGGAGGCGGGCCTGCGGTCGCTCAGCCACCCGCCCCGGTCGCGGTCGGCACGGTCGCGGTCGGCACGGTCGCGGTCCGCACCGGCAGATCCGGCTGCCGCTCAGCGGGCCGGGACATGATGTAGCCGGTATGGCCTCGCCGCTCCACCTCCCGCAGCAACGTCCACCCCTGCACGCGGCAGTAGTAGTCGGCCAGCGCGGGATGGAACGCACCGCGCCGCACGTACAACCGGCCCGTCCGGGCCGCGTGGTCCAACGCCCACCGTGCGATCGAATGCCCAAACCGGTTCGCTGACGGAAGGGTCCAGGTCGACGCGAGGAACACCGATGGCTGCTCCCGCTCCTGATCAGTGAACGCCCAAGCCGGACACTCACTCAGCACGGTGGTGCATCCCACGACCGACCCATCGGCCTCCAGTACCCACACCGGCCAATCCGGTTCGCCCACCTGACCAGCCAGCGTCTCCGCGATTCCATTCGGTGCGCTCAGCCCACGCCCACGCAGCCAAGCGACCCTCGCGGTCACCAACGCGCTCACCCCGTCCCGATGCCGCGCCGGATTCGCCGGAAGCATCAACAGCATCAGCCACCTCCTCCCGCGCGGAGCCATCACCCTATGCTGTGGCCTTCTGGGTCCACGGTGAAAACCAGGCGGAGGTCATCGTCGATCGGCTGCCCCACGACCAACCATCCAGGCTTAGGATCAAGCAGTTTTCAGCGACACGCCGGGGTCAACAACACAACCGGCGGATCGCTGAAGATTTCGGCTCCAGCCGCCTCCTCTTCCCCTGGCGGACCTGCAGCTTTACCGTGGGGTTCTCATCGCCCCTACGAGGGTTCGCAACGTGCCGGTGTTGGGGGTCTGGATCGCCATGGGGGTTCGTTCTCATCGCCCCTACGAGGGTTCGCAACATGAGGCTGACGCCCTTGGTCAGGTACCGGATGATCGCGTTCTCATCGCCCCTACGAGGGTTCGCAACAGCCCTCCGGCGGCGAGCACGGGGCTGGACGGCCACCGGTTCTCATCGCCCCTACGAGGGTTCGCAACGTGGGGATCGGCTGGCGCTTGGCAGCCGCCTTCCCGTTCTCATCGCCCCTACGAGGGTTCGCAACGTCCAGCCGGTGAAGGTCGGGATGGCGGCGCGGCCGTTCTCATCGCCCCTACGAGGGTTCGCAACCGGGCGCGTCGCCCGCAGGCGTACCGGTCACGGTCGCGTTCTCATCGCCCCTACGAGGGTTCGCAACGTGAGGGCACCTTGTAGGGACGCGATCAGATCTGGAAGTTCTCATCGCCCCTACGAGGGTTCGCAACGCGAGCGCGGCCTTGGCCTGCTCCGCCCACTTCTTCCACGTTCTCATCGCCCCTACGAGGGTTCGCAACCTCGTCCTGGCGCCGTAGGGCCTCGGCCTCGGCCGCGTTCTCATCGCCCCTACGAGGGTTCGCAACCGCAGGTCTCCGCTGATGACCTGGATGTGGGGGTGGTCCTCATCGCCCCTACGAGGGTTCGCAACGTGGTCAGCTCCAGGGCGGTCCGCACGGCGGCGTCCTCGTCCTCATCGCCCCTACGAGGGTTCGCAACATCTTCGGTGCAAGGGTGATACACCCTTGGATGTTGCGGGTCCTCATCGCCCCTACGAAGGTTCGCAACAGCCACTCCGCGAGCGGCCGGGCCGCGTTCACCAAGTCCTCATCGCCCCTACGAGGGTTCGCAACGCGACGTCGCGCCGCCGTCCGGACCGCCCGGCACCGGTCCTCATCGCCCCTACAAGGGTTCGCAACATGACGTGCTCGGTCATGCGGATCGCGATCGCTTGTCCTCATCGCCCTTACGAGGGTTCGCAACCTGCCGGGCAGCGTGAAGATCATCGTGTTGCGGTTCCGGTCCTCATCGCCCCTACGAGGGTTCGCAACGCGAGCCGCTCGCGGAGGACACGGCGGGCCGTGGACTCAGGTCCTCATCATCCCTACGAGGATTCGCAACATGTGGGGCACATCATCTTGGTGATCTCCTCACCCGACCCTCATCACCCCTATGAGGGTTCCAATGCCGCGGACAATTTCCGATCACCCTGCGTATGCGGTCTGGACTTGCGTTTACAGCGGTGGTGCGCACAGGGTGCGCACGAACTGTAATGGATCACGGGGGATGAGGCGGTACGGTGCAATCCGCTGACCTGCGGAAGTGTGGACTTACGAGGACCGTGAATCACCCCATAACACGCCAAATATGGAACTGCTAATGCGGTTTGGGTGCAAGCCCATCCGGGGTTCAAATCCCCGATCCTCCGCCACTCTGACCAGGGACTTCGTCCAAGATTGCGATCTTGAGCGAAGTCCCTGTCGCGTTTCGGGTGGGCGAACTGCGGGCTGGTGTGCTCGTGGGCGGGCGGATCATCCTGGTTCTGCCGCCTCTCTGGCGTCCGGGATGAGTCTGTGCACCGGCGCCGCTGGATCGGCGTGGCGCTTGGTTCCGTTGCAGGTCGCGGACGATGTTGTTGGGGCGCTGGATGACTGCGCTCGGTTGGGCTCGTTGCTTGCGCCCGAGGCTGGCTGGTGGCCTTGGGGGCGTTCGGGCTACCAAAGGCTGGATACCTATCGACCTTTGAGCGGTCGGCGATCGCCTTTGGACGGCTGTCCGCGGGGAGGGGGGCTTCTAGGTTCAAGATCATGGATGTGGAAGTCCCCGGCCCGCCTTCGCTGCCGCGCCGGATGGCGCTGGTGGTGGCGCTGGTGCTGCTGTCCCCGATCTGCGCCGAATACCTCATCGGCTACGACCAGATCATCGGGCGTCCGCTGGAACTGCTCGCCGGGCTGCTCATCCTCGCGCCGCTCTATGGAACCGTCGCGGTGCTCATTCGCGAGGCCGCGCGCCGCACCGGACGGGGCTGGGCGACGATCGTGCTGCTGAGTGCGGCGTTCGGGCTCGTCCAGGCGGGGCTGATCGACCAGAGCCTGTTCAATCCCGACTTCGTGGACGAGCCGTCCTGGGACCGTGACCGGCTGCCGACTCACATCGCGGAACTGGGCCTCAGCGCCAAGTACCTGCTGGGCTTCGTCGCGGGCCACGTGATCTGGAGTTTCGGCGCCCCCATCGCGGTCGTCGAGGCGTGCGCGCCGCGCCATGCGGGACGTCCATGGCTCGGACGGACCGGTATCACGACGATGCTCGTGTTGTACGGGCTGGGTGCGGCGATCATTTTCAGGGAGCACACCAGGGACTTCTTGGCGAGCCCGGCGCAACTGGGTGTCACCGCGGCGATCGCCGTGCTGCTGGGCATCGCGGCGTTCGTTCTTCCTCGCCCGTCCGCGCCCGTGTCGGGCTGGGTTCCCCCGCCGTGGCTGGTGGGATGCGGCGCCGTGTTGCTGTGGGGCACCGGACAGTTGGCGCCGGCGTCCTGGACGGGGGTGGCGCTGGCGGCGCTCGCCCTCGCTGTCGCGGCCGGATGCCTGATTCGGTACTCCGGTCGCCGCGGCTGGAGCCACCGGCACGTCCTGGCGGTCGGTGGAGCCGCGCTCGTGGTCAACGCGGCGCTGGCCTTCGTGGTCGAGCCGCTCGGTGAGACGTCGTACCCGGTCAAGTACGCCGTCAACAGCGTCCTCCTGCTGGGCGTGCTGCTCCTCCTGACCCGCATCGACCATCACCTGCGCCGGTTCGAGGGGACCGTCGCGCCGTCATGGAGGTCCTGACCATGCCTGCTTCCACCACGCTGGCCCGCTCGGTCTGGGCCCAGGGGGCGCTGTGCGCGGCGGCGGCGGTGCTGCTGGGCGGCGTCGCCTGGCTGCTCGATCCGCTGGCGAACTGGCTGGTGGGGCTAGATCGGGCACCGATGCGGGCCCCTGCAGAGTTGCTGGTCTCCATCCCCGAGCCGTGGCTCGGCGTCGGTCTGGTCGCCCTGGGGGCGCTCGCAGGGGCGGCCTTGATCTTGTTCGATTCCCTGGAGCAGATCTCCGTCACCGTGTCCGGCGAGCGGGTGATTTTGAAGCGGACGGGCCACGTCCAGGAGATCGCCCGCGAACAGGTCGGCCACGTCTTCCGGGAGAAGGACCGGCTCGTGCTGCTCGGCCCCAAGGGCGAGGAGATCGCCCGGGAGAAGTGCGACTTCAGCGCCCGGCGCCTGGCCGCAGTCTTCACCGAACACGGTTACGCGTGGGTTGCCGGTGATCCGTACGAGGACGAGTTCCGGATCTGGGTCCCCAAGACTCCGGAACTGCCTGAACTGGCGAACGCACTGCTCGCGGCCCGCGCGGAGGCCCTGAAATCCTCGCCTTCCGGCGACTCCGTCAAGGAACTGC
Source organism: Actinomadura sp. NPDC048955 (assembly GCF_040649435.1). Classification (NCBI taxonomy): domain Bacteria; kingdom Bacillati; phylum Actinomycetota; class Actinomycetes; order Streptosporangiales; family Thermomonosporaceae; genus Actinomadura; species Actinomadura sp. NPDC048955. The sequence goes on along the minus strand of NZ_JBEZJI010000022.1, from coordinate 33,990 downwards.
GCCGCGAGCTGGCACGGAACGGCATCGTCGTACGAGACAAGGGCGAGCAACAGTACTGGCGCGGCCCCGGCCGGCGGTGACGGAGCGGTCGGCGCCCGCTCATTCGTTCCCGTGCCGCGTCCGGCGGGGCGGTCTCACGAGCCGGACGCCGATATCGCGTAGGTGGTGACAGTGCGTGAGCGCGGGCTGGTCGCGACCGTGGCGGCCCCGGAACGATCACTTGGGGCCGGACGCGTTGCGGTCCTGCGGGAGGGGAGATCGGCGGGGCGCCTTGTGGCCTTTCTGCAGTGTTTCCGAGGAAGATTGCAGGAGAGGCGTAGCACCCGGGAGGGGACGATGCTGTTCAGGCGGGAGGTCCTTGAGGGGATCGCGGGTGGGCGGATCGACCGGGTCTTCCGGGTTTGGGGGAAGCCCCCGGTTCGCGCGGGGAGCACTCAGCGCACCTGGGCGGGGATCATTGTCATCGACTCGGTCACGGCCGTCTCCCCGGAGGAGATCACCGAGGAGGACGCCCTGCGTTCGGGCTTCGACGACCGCGCGGCGTTGCTCACCGCCCTGTCCAAGAGCACCAAGGAGGGCGGCTACCACCGCGTCATGCTCCATCTGGGCCCCGACCCCCGAGCGGAGCTGGCCGCGAACGCCGACCTGACCGACCAGGAACTGGCCGATCTCAAAACCGCCCTGGACGCCGTCGACACCCGCAGCCGCCGCGGCCCCTGGACCCGCGAAGTCCTCCGCCTCATCGAGGAACACCCCGGCCTGCGCGCTCTGGACCTGGCCGAACGTCTGGGCCGCGACAAGCTCCCCTTCAAGGCCGACGTCCGCCGGCTCAAAGCCCTCGGCCTCACCGAAAGCCTGGAGACCGGTTACCGGCTCTCCCCGCGTGGCGAGGCCCTCATGGCCTACCTGCGGTCTCTGACCGAATGATCTGCCTCTGAGGCAGAGACCGGTGCAGGCCAGAAGGTGTTGCGGGTATGCCATCGCCTCTCTCGTCGAAAGATCGGGCCGCCTTTGTCCAGCGCGTTGATGGTGGCGCGTTCGGGGTGGTTCGGCGGTGGGGCGCCGTGGTAACCATGGCGAGCATGAGCGAGACGCCTATTCCATACGCCGGCGGTCGCAACGGGCCCACGCGGATCCTGCAGCTCCACACGCGCCGCGGGGTGATTGCCAAGGCCGGCGTCACCGTCGGTATCGACGGTGCCCACTACCACCAGCGCTGGGGGAGGGCGGCGTTCGAGATCCCGGCGGACAAGCCGGTGCACGTTGCCGTGTCGCAGGGAGGCGGCCAGATCGGCGTCGCCGCCACGGTTCTCACCCCCGAGCAGCCGTCTGAGCTGGAGTACCGCGGGCCCGCCGCCCTGTATCTCTCGGGCGCCATCGGAGCTCCCGGCACGGTGAAGCAGCGAGGCTGCGTGCTCCAACTCGCGATCTTCGCTCTCGTTCCCCTCATGGCGCTGGCGCTCGTGATGGTGATCGGAGTGCTTCTGTCCCGGTGACCGCCGAACCGGCTCTGATGCCGCACCCTTCTGGGGCTACTTCGCTTCGGGGGCGCGTGCGATGGGCATGTAGGTCGGGGTTGGGGCGGTGGTCAGGAATGTCAGGACCAGGGCGCGTACGGCTTCGGCGTGTTCCATGAGCAGTAGGTGGCTGGCGTTGGGGAGCACGGCCAGTTCGGCGGTGGGCAGCGCCCGGTAGAGGGCCACCGTGTGGTCGAGCGTGACCAGGTCGTCGTCGCCGGCCAGGACGAGGGTCCGGGGCGTCACCGCGCGCAGCTCGGCCGGGTCCGGGCTCGGCTCGGTCGCGGCCGCGTGCGCGATCTTGCCGATGACGACCGCGAAGTGGTCGCGGCCGTCGGGCGACACCTCGGCGTAGGCGTCGACGAGCTCCGCGGGCATCTCGCCGTCCGCCGACGGCTTGAAGATCAGTCCGTCCAGGTCGTAGGCCGTGCTGATCAGGACGAGACGCTCGACCAGGTCAGGGCGGCGCGTCGCGACCCGCAGCGCCACCGTCCCGCCGGCGCTGTAGCCCACCAGCCGGGCCGGGCCGCCGACCACCTGCTCCAGGAACGCGATCGTGTCCTGCGCCATGAGCTCCATGGTGATCGGGCCGGGGGCGTCGGGCGTGCGGCCGTGGCCGCGGCGGTCGGGCAGGTAGGTCGTGAACGTGCCGGCGAGCCCGTCGAGGTTGCCGGTGAAGCAGCGGCCGTCGGTCAGCCCGCCGTGCAGGAGCACCACCGGGTCGCCGCTGCCGCGCTCGTCATGCCACATGTGAACGATGTCGGTCATGCACTACATACGGGACGGCGGCCCCGGAGTCATCGGCAATCCGAACAACGGGAACAGGGACGGTTCGAGGTAGGTCGTCATGTTCGTGATCAGTCCGTCGCGGAGATCGATGACGACCAGGCCGAACGCCCTGCCGTCCCGGTACTGCGCGAACGCCGGCGATCCGTTGGCCGCTGTGCGGACCAGCCGGTCATCGGCACAGGCACCCCCCGCACCCACCAGGGCGGCGCGGATCGCCTCCCGGCCGCTGAGCCACCAGGCGAACGGCGGCATCGACATGGTGGCGTCCGCGTGGAGCAGCGCCACCAGACCGTCGACGTCGTAGGTGGTGAACGCCTTGACGTACCGCTCAAGCAGGTCTTCGTCGACCTCGCCGCTGCCGCGCGTGCGACCGGACAAGGTGGCACGTGCTCGTTGCAAAGCGCTGTTGACCGCGGCCGGGGTGCTGTCGAGTAGCCCGGCGACCTCTTCCGTCGTCCAGCAGAGCACCTCACGCAGGATGAGGACTGCCCGCTGGCGCGGTGGGAGGGCTTGCAGGGCGGCGACGAACGCCAACCGGATCGTCTCCCGGCCGGCGGCCAGCTCAGCCGGATCACCGTCCACGGGCAGGACGAGCCGGTCGGGGATCGGCTGCACGAAGGCAGCGGCTCCCAACGGCGCGCCGAGGTATGCGCCGGCGGGTGAGGACGGGCCGAGATCCATCGCCAGCGCGCGCCGCTGGACGCTACGGGTCATGTCCAGGCAGACGTTGGTGGCGATCCTGTACAGCCAGGTCCGCAGACCGGCTTTGCGCTCATCGAAACGATCGGCGTTCTTCCAGGCGCGCAACAGAGTCTCCTGGACGGCGTCCTCGGCCTCGGCGGCGCAGGCCAGCATGCGGTAGCAGTAGCCGGTCAGGTCGACCCGGTGCGCTTCCAACCGTTCCTCGAAGGCCACGGGTCCACAGTATTCAGGGTTCGCCCCCTGGTCAGCAGGCGGCGGTGGCTGGGCGGGCCCGGCCTGTGGCCGAGCCCGCCACGCCCGTGTCGTGCCGTCAGCGCTGCAGCGTCAGGAGGCCCGGACGGTAGGGAAGGAGGCCGTAGTCGCCGCCGGAGTTGGGGCTGCGGCCCTGGTAGAGCAGTTGCAGATTGCAGGGGTCGACGGTGAAGGTCTGGTCGGCGCTGGTGCGGATCAGTTCACCGTGGCTGATGTCGTTGGTCCAGGTGGCGCCGCTGTTGGCCTTGCCGGCGAAGGGGTTGCCCTCCGTCGCGGCCTGCGGGGTCCACGAACCGTTCAGGCTGGTGGCCGTGAACGAGCGGAAGTAGCGGCCCTGCGAGCCGATCGCCTCGACGATCATGAGGTAGCGGCTCTGGCCCTGGAGCCTGTAGACCTGGACGGCCTCGAACAGGTTGTTGGTCGAATCGCTCATGACCACTGTCGAGGTCGTGCCGAAGCTTCCCGGGAAGTTCCCGATCGGCATTCCGGCCCGATAGATCTTGCCATTGTCACCGGCGAAGAAAAGGTACATGTTCGTGCCGTCGCCGATGAGTGTCTGGTCGATCGGTCCCGTTCCGGAGCCGGAGATGCTTCCGGAGAAGAGCACCTGTTGCGACGACCAGCCATTCGGGTTGGTGGGGTCACTGGACGTCCGGTAGGAGAAGGCCGTCCCACCCCACTGGTAGGCGAGCACCCAGATGTTCTTCGGCGCGAAGTAGAAGAGCGTGGGCGCGACGGTGGGATTCGACATCGTGTTCTGGCCGGCCGAAGCCATCTCCGACCAGTTGGTGAACAGGCCGAAGTTCATCGACCCCCATCTCGTCCCCGTGTCGTGCGTCGTCGCGTAGACGAGATTCCTGCCGTTGTAGGGGGCGACGGTGAAGTCCTTGAGCGACACCCATCCCGACTTGGGCTGCGCCAGTGGGCCCGTCGATGTCCAGCGGTAGCTCGACGGAAGGTCACACGAAGGAGTGGTGCCGCCGCCGACCGGGACGAGTTGCCACTGCTGGTTGGCGCCGCCCCAGTCGTCGTACTGGACGATGTTCGCGTTGTCGGCGGTGGAGCCGCCCTGCACTTCGAGGGCCTTGTTGCTGTGGCGTGAGACCAGTCGCACGTGGCCGTCCGAGCTGTCGGCCAGCCGCCACTGCTGGTTGGCGCCGTTCAGGTCGGTCCACTGGACGATCGAGCCGCCGTTGGCGGTGGAGAAGTCGTAGACGTCCAGCACCTTGCCGGAGTGGCGGGACCTGATGCGGTAGTAACCGTCGCCGGAGTCGACGAACTGCCACTGCTGCTGGTTCTGATCGTTTCTCGTCCACTGGGTGATGCGGGCGCCGTCGCCGGTGGCGAGGTTGTAGACGTCGAGGGCCTTGCCGCTGTTGCGGTTGACCAGGACGTACCACTTGTTCACATCCACTGTCGCGGCTTGGGCGGGCTGCGGGTTCAGCACGGACATGAGCACCGAAAGCAGGAGCGATGCCAGCACCGCACCGGTCCTCAACATGACCTTCTTCCTTCCATTTGGAGTGGATGTTAGCGCTAACAATTTGTTCGGAGGGGGACCTTCTCTCCATCGGCGGTCGGGGGGGTGGCGGTGGCCGGAGTAAATAACAGGCGGAAAGGCACCGTCAAGGGTCCCGGACCTTCGAAAACTTTCGAGGGCGGGGCGGCGACCTGATCGCGAACCGGTGATCGGGCATTTGCGATGAAAAATGTGAAAACTATTGACGAGTTCTGCGGGGGCTCGCACACTGAGCCCGCGACGCCCTGGTGGTGTGTGCGTTCCCGCGAGGGAGCGCGGCGTCCTTTTCACGGCTGTGTTCCGTGCTTCCATCCCTCGTTCATTCATGGAGGAACAGACGTGCGTACGAACGCCATGAACAGGTTCGGGGTCCGCAAGCGGGCCCTTCTCGCGGGCGCCCTCGGGGCGCTCACCGCGGCGGCCGCCCTGGTGGCTCCGTCTCCGGCGACCGCCGCGGAGAACACGCTGGGCGCCGCCGCGGCGCAGAGCGGCCGCTACTTCGGCACCGCCATCGCCTCCGGCAGGCTCAACGACTCGGCCTACACCACGATCGCGAGCCGCGAGTTCAACATGGTGACCGCCGAGAACGAGATGAAGATCGACGCCACCGAACCCCAGCGGGGCCAGTTCAACTTCAGCTCCGGCGACCGCGTCTACAACTGGGCGGTCCAGAACGGCAAGCGGGTGCGCGGACACACCCTGGCCTGGCACTCCCAGCAGCCCGGCTGGATGCAGAGCCTCAGTGGCGGCAGCCTGCGGCAGGCGATGATCGACCACATCAACGGCGTCATGGCCCACTACAAGGGCAAGATCGCCCAGTGGGACGTGGTGAACGAGGCCTTCGCCGACGGCAACTCGGGAGGCCGTCGCGACTCCAACCTGCAGCGCACCGGCAACGACTGGATCGAGGTCGCCTTCCGCACCGCGCGCGCCGCCGACCCGTCCGCCAAGCTCTGCTACAACGACTACAACATCGAGAACTGGAGCTGGGCCAAGACCCAGGGCGTGTACGCCATGGTCCGCGACTTCAAGCAGCGCGGTGTGCCCATCGACTGCGTCGGCTTCCAGTCCCACTTCAACAGCGGCAGCCCCTACAACGGCAACTTCCGCACCACCCTGCAGAGCTTCGCCGCCCTCGGCGTCGACGTGGCCATCACCGAACTGGACATCCAGGGCGCCACGGCCTCGACCTACGCCAACGTCACCAACGACTGCCTGGCCGTCTCGCGCTGCCTCGGCATCACCGTCTGGGGCGTGCGCGACACCGACTCGTGGCGCTCGGAGCAGACGCCCCTGCTGTTCGACGGCAACGGCAGCAAGAAGGCCGCCTACACCTCGGTCCTCAACGCTCTGAACGGCACCTCGTCGCCCCCTACCGGATCCGGGGAGACGATCAAGGGCGTCGGTTCAGGCCGCTGCCTGGACGTGCCCAACGCCGGCACCGCTGACGGAACCCAGATCCAGCTGTGGGACTGCCACGGCGGCACCAACCAGCAGTGGACCGCCACCTCCGCGGGCGAGCTCAGGGTCTACGGCGACAAGTGCCTGGACGCCGCCGGCACCGGTAACGGCGCCAGAGTTCAGATCTACAGCTGCTGGGGCGGCGACAACCAGAAATGGCGCCTCAACTCCGACGGGTCCATCGTCGGCGTCCAGTCCGGCCTCTGCCTGGACGCCGCCGGCACCGGCAACGGCGCCCAGATCCAGCTCTACTCCTGCTGGAACGGCAGCAACCAGCTCTGGAGCCGCGCCTGACGCCACAAGCGAAAGGTGAATCGATGAAGGCCTACGGTGCTTCTGCGGAACCGCAGAAGCACCGTAGGCCGCACCTGTTCGACCGCTCGACCGCGAGCAGATGCTGGACTCCCGCGAGACTCTGAGCCCCCGCCGGTCTCGCTCCCCACGCCCTGCGTCCGCGGGGAGGATGAGGTTAACCGAACCCCGATCCGCCTGCTTCCACGATCGACCCGAGGAAGTCCCGGAGACGAGCCTGGAGACACCCGTTCACACAGCTCGGAAGGTGTCCCATGGCGATCCTCCTCTCCCGTGCCACGCACCGGTCCCGCTTCGGCTCACCGCTCTGGCGGCGCTCCGCCTACGCGTTCGCGGCCCTGCCCGCGGGACTGGCCTCGCTCACGGGGGTGCGGGTGCAGCCGGCACTCGCGCACCGCCTGCTGAACGTGCCGCCCACCCGTCCTGGACGGGTCCGGACGATCCTGCATGCCCTCCTCTCGCTGCCGCTCGGCGTCCTGTCGCTCCTGGCGGCCGCGTACGGGTGGGCGATCGTCGTGCTCAACCTGCTCTACCCGGCCCGCTGGCTCATCGGGATGGGCGGTTCGCTGGAGGACTCCTGGGGCGGCCCGACGCTCGCCGGAGCCTGGGCCGTCCACGCGGCGGGCGGGCTGGTGATGCTGCTGCTGATGCCCGCCCTGATGCAGGGCATCACCACGCTCCAGGCCCGCTTGATGCTCCGCGTCCTCGGCAGGGCGGACGGGACAATGGGACGGTGACAAAGGTACTGAGGGCCACGGCCGTCCGCCGGGCGTGGACGGAGGCGCTCTACCTGCTCGCCGGCACCCCCGTCGCCCTGGCCGGGCTGTACTACGCGGTGTTCTCGGGCGCGTTCGGGGTCGTCATGTCGGTCACCCGGCTGGGATCGGCCGCGACGGCGGCGGTGCTGCGGGGCGCCTGCCGGTTCGGGGAGCTGCACTGCCGGCTCGCGGCCGTCCTGCTGGACGAGCGGGTGCCGGCGCCGGGCAGGCCGCAGTCGCGGGCTGGGCTGCGGGCCTGGGTGCGGGACGCGCACGGCGCGGCCGGCTACCGCGCGTTCCTGCACCTGCTCGTCCGGTTCCCGCTGGCCGTTCTCGGCGTCGCCGTGGTGCTCGTGACGTGGGTGTACGGGTTCCTTCTGCTCACCTATCCGATCCAGCTCCCCCTGCACCTCAACGAGATCACCTCGCGCGACCCGGAAGGCAGGGTCCGGCACGGCCTGGTCGTCGGCGGGTTCTACTTCGACACCTGGCAGCGCAGCCTGCTGGTGGCGCTGGCCGGTGCCGTCCTGCTGGCGGTGGCGCCGCGGGCCGTGCGGCTGGCCGTCCGTCTCGACCTGGCGGTGCTGCGGTCGCTGCTCGGCCCGCGGCCGGACGACGCCCGCATCCGCGACCTGGAGCGGAGCCGGTCGTACGCCGTCGAGGACGCGGCGGCGACGCTCCGCCGGATCGAGCGGGACCTGCACGACGGTGCCCAGGTGCGGCTCGTCTCGCTGACCATGACGCTGGCCGCGCTGCAGGAGACCCTTCCGGACGGCACCCCCGAGCCCACCCGTGAGCTGGTCGCCGCCGCGCGCACCGGCGCGCGGGAGGCGATCGCCGAGCTGCGCGAACTGGTCCGCGGCATCCATCCGCCCGTCCTGGACCAGGGGCTGGACGCGGCGCTGGCGTCGGTCGCCGCGCGCAGCCCCGTCCCGGCGGAGCTGGAGACGGATCTGCCGGTCCGGCCGTCCGCGGCGATCGAGTCGATCGCCTACTTCTGCACCGCTGAGCTGCTGGCCAACGCGGGACGGCACGCTGCGGCCCGCCGGGTGACCGTGTCCGCCGTCCAGCCGGGGGACGGCACGCTGCGGCTGACGGTCACCGACGACGGGAAGGGCGGCGCGCGGACCCGTCCCGGCGGCGGGCTCGCCGGGCTGGCCGAGCGGGTGCGTACGGTGGACGGCGAGCTGTCCGTGCTGAGCCCGCCGGGAGGACCGACCACCGTGACCGTCACGCTCCCCCTCACCACCTCATGACCGGTCTGCGCGTGGTGATCGCCGAGGACGCGGCGATCCTGCGGGACGGCCTCGCCCACCTGCTGGGGCTGCGCGGCCATTCGGTGGTCGCGGCGGTCGGCGACGCGCCCGCGCTGCACGCGGCCGTGGCCGAGCACGGGCCGGACGTCGCCGTGGTCGACATCCGGATGCCGCCGACGCACACCGACGAGGGGCTGCACGCCGCGATCGAGCTGCGCCGCGTCCGTCCCGGCCTGGGCATCCTGCTGTTCTCGCAGTACGTGGAGACGCGGTACGCGGCCGAGCTGCTGGCGGGCTCGCCCGCGGGCGTCGGCTACCTGCTGAAGGAGCGGGTGTCCGACCTCGACGACTTCGTGGACGCGCTGAACCGCGTCGCCGCCGGGGGCACCGCGCTCGACCCGGAGGTCGTGGCGCACCTGCTCGGCGCCGCCCGGCGCGACGACGGGCTCGCGTCCCTCACCCCGCGCGAGCGGGAGGTCCTCGGCCTGATGGCGGAGGGCCGGACGAACGCGGCGATCGCCGCGTCCCTCGTCGTCACCGAGCGGGCCGTGGAGAAGCACATCGCGAACATCTTCACCAAGCTCGGCCTCGCGCCCACGGGCACGGACCACCGCCGCGTCCTGGCCGTCCTGCGCTACCTGGGGGCGTCGTGATCATTCCGATCCTCCGCCCGCCCGGGGAGACCGGGTTCGTTTCGGTGATGTGCGGGGCGTTGCCGCAGCGTGCCGGCGATGGCGGTGCCCCGTGTCGGACTTGACCGAGCGAATCCACTGCGATCGGGGTTAGTGTTACCGATTGATGGGCGTACCTCATCCGGTTCATGGCGTACGACCGGCCGCCGATGCCGGGCCTGATGCGCTTTGCCGGAAACGGCCAACGGCGCACCTTGGGCCCGGAACACGCGAGAGAGGATCGGACAATGGCGCGACGGTGCCGGGACGGCGGCCGCGCGGCAAGGCTCCGGCGGGCCCTGACGGGCGGCGCGGACTCGGTTGCGCGGTGGGACCCCTGGCCGCGTGAGATGGTAGCGATCACAGGAGCCGGGCAGGGAGCAGAGACGACATGTTGCAGGGCTTGAAGGTGGCCATGGTGCTGGCCGAGCCGACGAAGGAAGACCCGAACACCCAGAATTTGGCCGACTGGCTGCGCAACATCTTCGGGCCGCTGTTCCTGGTGATCATCGGGATCGTGGCCCTGTTCTTCCTGTTCACCCGGGAGATCACGCGGTTCATTCAGTTCATCGTGCTCAGCATCGTGATCGCGATCGTCTTCTACTATCCCGGGATCATCACGTCGCTGGCAGGCGGAATCGTGCGGGCGCTCGGCATCAAGGAGCCCGGCTAGGCCCGCGCGTCCACCCACGGTCGACGCCGACGCCGCCGAGGTGCCCAGGACGACCGCGCCCACGTCGGGCTTGGAGGCTCCGGGAGATCCCTCACTCGGCTGGTGCGGCGGTAGAGGCGGCCCACAGGAGGCGTTCGGTCGGGCCGGTGCGGCGGCCCGTTGACGGCTCCCTGGCCGTCCCGAGGGCGGGCGCAAGGCTCCACAGCCGGAGTGTCGCGGGGATCGGCGGCCCCGGCGCTCGAATGAACCGCCGGGGCTGCCGGTCGTCACTCTCCGATCGCCGGCATGTCCCAGATCACCACGCGTGCCCTGACGATCGGTGACGTGGTGGTCGAGTGCGCGTCCACGATCGTCAGTCGCGCCACCCGGCCCGCGCCGGTCGATACGCAGACCACGTCATCCTCGTCCACCTCGACCTCGTCGGATCCCTCCGCCGCCGCGGCATCCCGGCACTGGACCGCCGACGGCTCGCTCCGTGGACGCATCAGGACGACCTGCGCATCCGAATCGGCCTCCACCGCAGGTCTGAGCCAGGCGCCTCGGATGTCTGGCTCCCCGTCCCGCTCCGAGAGACGCGGCGGTTTGGCGTCCAGATCTCGCCGCGACCGCGGCCCGGCCAGCAGCACCATCCCCCGCCAGCGCACGACCGGCGCCGTGATGGTCGGGGACGGTTTCGGTGCGGCCGAGCCGGCGGGCGCGGAAGGCGCCGCCTTGGTCGACCTCGGTGGCGCGGCCGCTCCGCGCTTGTCCGGCCCGCCGCCGTCGTCATCCGGGGTGACGGCGATCGCCACCGCGACGAGCAGCCCGAGCAGCACAGCGCCGACCGCGACGACGATCCCCACATGCTGCATCTGCAAGCCGGTGCCGGTGCTTCTGTCATGATCTGGCATTGACCCGTTCATCACCGCTCACCTTGATGCGCGTCAGGACCAAGGTCAACCGACGAGACGACCATTTATCCCAGATCGCCCAAAAGTCGTGCGCAATGCCCGGAGAATCCGCCAGATCGGCGCCGCACGCCGTCGGCGGAGCCGGGGCCGATCGCGTCTGTTCGGCCTCCGTGACCGCCTTCAGGCGCGGCGATCCGGACCTATGAGGCGGGGCTGCGGCGGGCGCGGCGCCTCCCGCGGCCGGCGGTCGTCGCCCTCCACGTCCCTGATGCCACCGGGCTCGCCCTGAGCGGGGATTTCGGCGAGTCTGCGGCGGCGGAAGTCTCGTGGGGTCTCGCCGTAGCGGCTTTTGAAGGCCGAGGAGAACCAGGTGGGAGTGAGGCCGGCGCGGGAGGCGATGTCGCTGATGCTGAGGTCGCTGTGCGCCGGGTCCTGGAGGACGTCCCGGGCGTCTCGCAGCGTTTCCTCGATGCGCAGGTCGCGGTAGGTGGTGCCGGTCTGGTGGAGGGCGTTGCGCAGGTGGCGTGGCGACCAGCCGAGCGCGTGGGCCGCGGCGGCGAGCGGGAGCTTGCCGGTCCCGAGATGGTTCCGCACGTATTCGCGGACGAGTCGGGCGACGTCGGTGAGGTGGGCTTCCGGCGGCCGCGCGTCCTTGAGAACGATCATGCAGAACAGTTCGGTCATCCGATCGCACACCGCGTGGAACTCGTGGTCGGACAGGTTGTCCCGTTCGACGTGGGTGCTTTCGATCAGGGCGCTGAGGATGCGGCCGAGACCGGTGTTCAGGTCGAGGACGAGACGCAGTGGTGCGGGCGAGTCCACGTGGTTGTCGAGTTCGGAGCGCGGGACCTGGAACGCGTAGGCCTCCGACTCAGGGACGGAGAGCCAGCATGACTCGTCCATCCCCATCGCGGAGGCGTACCCCGGCGGGGTGCGTGTTTCGTCCTCGCCGTGCCTGACGGTGTAGACGCCCTGTCGCGGCATCACGATCCAGTAGTGCTCGTCGCCGGGGACCCTGCGGACGTGCGACGGTGTCCGGGCGGCGATCCGGTCGCCGCGCTGATCCCAGCGCATCAGCCGGTAGCCGCTGCTTTCCTGGACGGTGAGTTCCGCGCGCCAGCGTCCCGGGTTCCGGAAGCGGTGGTCCATCGGCAGGATGCTGTTGCTGAGATCGCGCCAGGCGTCGGTGTGGTCGGTGGTCCAGGAGTGGTACTGCATGGGCTACCTCCGCTGTGAGCCCGCACTCGCCCGGTAACCCAACGTCCCCACGCGGTCGCTGTCAAGCCCTCCGGCGGGCCCGCCGGTCGTCTGTTTTCGTGTCGTCCGATTTCTGGTTCGGGGCAGGATCCGCCCGCGGGCATGGCCGGTGGGTCGGCGCGCGGCGATACTCGGGCCCGTCCGCCGCCAGAAGAGCCGCCCGGCGGGGGTGCGACGAAGGGAATCCGTGACGATGAGCCTGCCCGCGTTTCCGGCCCTCGACGAGAGCCCGCTCGACACCTGCCTCCGGCTCCGGGAGATCGCGCCCGTGGTCGAGGTGGAGTTCCCCGGCGGCGTACCGGCGTACCTCGCGCTGACCCACAGGGCCGCCCGCGAGATCCTCGCCGGGGACAACAGGACCTTCGCCCGCGACCCGGGGCACTGGCCGGCGCTGCACGACGGGTCGATCCCCGAGGACTGGCCGCTGCGCGCCATCGTCCAGGGCGACCACCTGTCCACGAAGGACGGGGACGATCACCGGCGGCTGCGGGGCCTGGTCGGCAGGGCGTTCACACCGGGGCGGGTGCAGGGGATGGAGCCGCGGATCCAGGAGCTCATCGACGGGTTGCTGGACGACGTGGTGGCGGCCGGCGACGGCGTCGACCTGGTGCCCGCCTTCACCGAGGCGCTGCCGATGGCGGTGATCTGCGAACTGTTCGGCGTCCCGGAACCGGAGCGGGCCCGGCTGCGGAAGTGGACGGCCGCTCTGCTGGCGCACACCACCCCGCCGGACGAGGCGTTCGAGACCCAGCGGGCGCTCATGACGTACCTGTACCAGCTGGCGGAACGTAAAAAGGTGGACCCCGGCGACGACCTCACCTCCGGCTTGGTGCAGGCCCGTGACCGGGACGACCGGCTCACCACCGACGAACTGGTCGCCGTGCTGTGGCTGATGCTGGTCGCCGGGCACGAGACCACCGTCCACCTGCTGGGGCACGCCATCGCCGCGCTGTCGGCGCACCCCGGCCAGTTGGCGCTGGCGAAGGACGAGGACCGCTGGGGCGACGTGGTCGAGGAGACCCTGCGGTACCGCCATTCGGTGATGATGACCAGCTTCCGGTTCACGCTCACGGACGTGACGATCGCTGGCGTGGCCATCCCCAAGGGCAACGCGGTCGGCGTGGTGTACCAGGCGAGCGGCCTCGACCCGGAGCGGTACGGGGAGAGCGCGGACCGGTTCGACATCACCCGCGAGCAGAGCGACGGTATCGGCTTCGGCCATGGCCCCCGGTACTGCATCGGCGCCCCGCTGGCCCGCCTGGAGAGCAGGCTCGCGCTCGCCTCGCTGTACCGGCGGCTTCCGGACCTCGCCCTCGCGATCGATCCGGACGACATCCCCTACTCGCCGTCCTTCTTCACCAGAGGCCCGCTGTCGCTCCCCATCACCCTCGGCGCCGACCGCCGCTGACCGTTTCCGCCCGTCCTCGCGGCGTCTCGTAGAGCTGGAGTCACATCCGTGCAATCGACCGTGCACCTGTGCGGCAGCGTGCCGCTCGCCGATTCCGAGTCCGTCTTCCGCGCGGTCGCGACCACGCTCAACGGCCGCGTGCGGCGGATCCCGGACGGCGAGCCGGGCGAGCGGGACAACTGGGTCGTGTGGCAGTTGGCGAAACTCTCGGCGCACCCGGACCTGGAGACGGTGCCGCCGGCCGGCCCGGAGTACGGGCCCACGCTGCGGGTCCGGCCGAGGCCCGGCGTCGACCCGGCGTCGGTGGTCTTCGGGCCGCTGGGGTACTCGGCGGCCGCGCTCGACTCGTGGCGGGTGTTCGGCCGCCTGCGCGCGGACGGCGTCATCCCGCCGGACGTGCGGTTCCAGGTCAGCCTGCCGACACCGATCGCCGTGGTCGCCGCGTTCATCGGCGCGCACCAGGCGGAGCTGGAGGCCGCGTACGAGGCCCGGCTGCTGGCCGAGCTGGACGAGATCCTGGCCGTGATCCCGCCCGGGGACCTGGCCGTCCAGTGGGACACCGCGGTCGAGTTCGCCGTCTTCGAGGAGGTCTATCCGGCCTGGTTCGGCACCGACTATCCGTCCCGCCTGACCGAGACGGTGACGCGGCTGGTCCGGCTCGGAGCCGCCGTACCGGACGAGGCCGAACTCGGATACCACCTTTGCTACGGCGACTTCGAGCACCGGCATTTCGTTGAGCCCGCCGACACGTCCAAACTGGCGGACGTCACCGCGGGCCTCGTCGACGGCCTCGGGCGGCGCCTGGACTGGGTGCACATGCCCGTGCCGCGCGACCGCGCCGACGAGGCGTACTTCGCCCCGCTGGCGGACTTGTCGCTACCGGCGGAGACCACCCTGTTCCTTGGGCTCGTGCATGTCACGGACGGACTCGACGGCGCCCGCGCGAGGATCGCCGCGGCGCGCGGGATCCTGAAGAGTTTCGGCATCGCGACCGAATGCGGCATGGGCCGACGTCCGCCCCAGCAGATCCCCGCCCTTCTCGACCTGCATGCGGCGGTGGCCGACCTGCTCTGACGGCTCGGAGCAGGGATCAGGAGGGGGCGGCGTCAGCCGGTCACCGTCTGGGAGTCCCGGTCGTGCGGGGCGGTGTTCACGGCGTCCGGAGTGGCCTCGTCGGTGAGGAAGCCACCGGACTGGTGGTGCCAGAGTCGGGCATACGGGCCCTGCGACTGGAGGAGTTCCGCGTGGGAGCCCTCTTCAAGGACGCGGCCGCGATCGAGGACGACCAGGCGGTCCATCCGGACGACCGTGCTCAGACGGTGCGCGACGACCAGCGCGGTGCGGTCGCGCATCAGGTGCCACAAAGCCTCTTGGACGAGGAGTTCGCTTTCGGAATCCAGGGCACTGGTCGCCTCGTCCAGGAGAAGGATCGGAGTGTCTCGCAGGATGGCGCGGGCGAGGGCGACACGCTGCCGCTGACCGCCGGAGAGCTTCACGCCGCGCTCGCCGACCAGCGTGTCGAAGCCGTCCGGAAGGCTCTCGACGAACTCGGTGACGTGCGCCGCCTGCGCGGCTCGGAGGATCTCGGTCTCGGTGGCACCCGGCCGGGCGAAGGCGATGTTGTCGCGCACCGACCGGTGGAACATCGCGGGCTCCTGCGGGACGTACGCGATCAGGTTGCGCAGGTCGCTCTGCCGAAGCCGCGCGATGTCCTGGCCGCCGACGAGGATCCGGCCGCCGTCGACGTCCATGAGACGCAGGAGCAGCCGGGACAGCGTGGTCTTGCCGCCACCGGACCGGCCCACCAGGCCGATCTTGGCGCCGCCGGGGATATCCAGGTCCAGCCCCTCGAACAGCGGCGGGCCGTCGCCGTGCGCGAAGAGCACGCGCTCGAAGCGGACCGAGGCGTCGACCGGACGCAGCGGCTGCGGGTCGGGCGGGTCCACGACGGTCGGCGGCGTCATGAGCAGCTCGGTGAACTGCGCGCTCTCGGTGAGCGTGCTCTCCATCCGCCGGTAGATCTGGTTGAACTCGAACATGATCCGGGTCGCGTTGGTGTAGTAGGAGAACGTCACCACGATCGCCTCCACGCCGAGCCCGCCGCGCAGCGCCACCGCGACCAGCAGCCCCAGGGCGCTGGTCAGGATGGACATCGGAGCGACGATCGTGTCGACCCGCAGGTTGGCGTAATCCCAGGACCGCAGCGCCAGGCGGTGCTGCTCGACGACCCGGCCGCGGAACTCGGCGGCCTCCCGCTCCTCGGCGGCGAACGCGCGGACCGTCTCCATGTTGGTCAGCACGTCGGCGACGTGGCCCGACACCCGCACCTTCGCCGCCTCACGCTCGTCCACCAGCACCTGCCTGCGGCGGATGAACGGGATGACGAGGAAGCCGGTGACGACGATAAGCCCCACGAGGACGACGACCAGGAGCGGGTGGTACCGCCACAGGATCACCGAGGCGAAGGACAGCGGAATCACGTTCGCCACGACCGAGAAGGTCAGGGTGTCGGCGAAATTTTCGAAGCCGCCGCAGAAGCTCAGTATCCGTTTGGTCAGCGCACCGGCGAAGTTGTCGTGGAAAAAAGCGGTGTCCTTGGCGAGCAGCTCGTCCATGCCGCTGATCGCGAGCCATTCGATGCCTCGGCCGTTCGCCCGGTTGAGGAAGTGCATCCCCACTCGCCACAGCGCCTCGCCCGCCAGCATCAGACCGGCGAATCCGAGAACGTACGGCAGGAGGGCGGCAAGGTCGTTTTCTCCGCCCTCGGCCAGGTGCCCTACCAGGGCGGCCACCATCAGCGGGGTCAGGTAGAACAGGCAGATATTACCGACCGCGGGCAAAGTCATCGCCGGAAGCGAGATACGCCACTGGCGGCGCAGCACACCGCAGTAATAGCGCAGGGCCAGCAGAACCGCCTGCTGCCGGACCGACTGGCCGCCCCCGGAGCCACCTCGCACTAAAAGCACAGCCACCCGCCCTCCACGCCGCCGCGCTTCCATGCTGCCTCAGACCGTCCAGGCAAGGCGAATGCATTTCCCGAGCGCTCAGGGCGATCTCCGATCATCTCGGAAACAGCCGCTCCGGCGGGGGAACCGCCTCGCGAGCAGGGCTGCTTGCGCCCATCCGCCCTGCGCGGACGGTCGCCTCCGTAGCGCGCCCGGCATATCGGAACGGGCGCCACGAAAACCAGACGGAAGGATGGAAGACACATGGCGAAACGAATCGACGTGCCGAATGACTCGCACGTGCACCTCGACGATGTCATGCACGACGCGCTCGAAGAGGCCAGGTCGTCCGGGGAACCGGTGACCGTGGCCTACGAAGGCGCAGAGATCATCGTCAGGCGCGACACCGAGGACGGCCCGTCGGCGATCACTCGTCGTCTGCTCGACGCAGCCGGCCTCTGACACGCCCCCACCAGCGATGGTCCAGCCTGCGGGCTGGACCATCGCCTTGCAGGGAACCGCACCCTGGCTCCGTCCAGGCCCGTCCTAAGACAGGCCCCGCCTCGCAGGATCTGCGCTGACGGTCACCTTCCCGTGCGAGAGGTGCCGCTCCGGGCCGTCCGCCAGGGGCCGACCTGACGTTGTGACCGTCCCGTTGAGCGCGACGGCTCCGGCCCGGCGTTCGCCCCGCTGAACGCGGTGACGGCCCGCGGGGTCCGCCAGCGGTTGCCGATCTCGCTCCGCGTGAGCAGGCAGGTCGGGTTGGGCCCGTGCTGGACGACCGGCTCACCGGGGACGCCGTGAAGGGAGACCTCGAACAACCTGCCGCCGCCGGGCAGTCTGCAGTCGCCGCCGTCGAACGGCCCTGATCCAGACTTCGACGTCCTCACCCGACCCCATGAACACCGGAGCTGAGGCCGCATCCAGGCTTCGCAACGACATTAGTGACCAACTTCACTGGATTTGGTCAATTGATCTTGATGTCGTATGGTCGTGCGCAGACCCGGGCATTCAGGCCCGGGTTGCCTCACAGCGGGCTAAGACCAGAGACAGCAAAGGTTGTGTCAGAAATGTTCGACTTCATCATCGCCTTCATCACGTCCTGGGAGCCGTGCGGGACCTGCACCGGCTCCGGCTGGACCAGCCAGGGACAGTGCCCGACCTGCCACGGACGGGGCCGCTCCTGATCGGCCGTCCCGCCCCCTCGGCGGGAAAGGCCGCCTCCCCCAACAGCAGCCCTTCTCAACGCGGACGGGCCGCCCTCAAATTCAGCAACGGGAACGCCCGTTGACACGAACAACGACGTCGACCTCAAGTTCTTCTGAGGTGGATTGCTGATATATGCGCAACCCAGGGTCCGGCGTGCACCGCCGGGCCCTGTTCTGTCTTTCCGACCCCCGTCGTAAGCTGGGCTAGGCGACTACCGCGAGCAGGGCAGTGATGGCCGTCGTGAGGTCGGAGTCGCCGGTCATCGTCGATCGCTGACGGGCCTCGTCCTCGGTGATGCCTCTGGTCGCCAGCCGCCAGAAGGTGTCCTGGTCCATCGAGACGTGAGCAGTAGCCTCCCCCAGAGGTTCGGTCATCTGCCAGCGTCCGTCCTGCCGGACCACTCCCCACCGCCCGCCCGCCGCGCCGAGTACCTCCAGGTGCGCCGTGGTGTTCTCGGGGCGGTCATGCATCCGCAAGGCGTGCGGCAGGCCGCGCGCGAAGATGTCCAGCACCGGAGCCATGAGATCGGGTTCGGTGGCGCCCGGCATGGAGACGGCGTCGCGCACCTGCTGCTGATGGACCCAGAACTCGGTGTATTCGCGACCGATGTCCAGCCAGGCGGGGCTGTCGATGTCGGTCGCGGCCCAGGAGACGTTGAGGTCGGCGGCGGACTGGAGGTCTCGTGCCGCCCACAAGGCGTCGAGCCGCGGGCCCAGGTGGTCCAGCAGTTCGATCATCAGTTGCGGGCTGAGCTGGCGGGACGCCCGGACGAACTCCTCGTTCGTGCGCGCCAGGTAGGCGGGGAGCGTCTCGTCGTCGGCGAAGATCGCGCCGCCGTACCCGTCGCGGCTGCCCGACAGGCGCCGCATGTAGTCATTGAGCACATGACCGACGACGGCGTGCACGTCCCAGCCGGGGCACACCGTGGGCATGGCCCACTCGGCGGGGCTCAGGGCACGGAGCAGGTCGAGCATGGCCTGCCGTTCGCGCGGGAACAGTGGACGAACGTCGACGGTCGGGCCGAAGATCATCATCACGTGACCCTACCGACCTGCCGTCCTGCCGTCCGCCGGTTTTCCGGCCGGCCGAGGCGGTGGCCTTCATCACGCATCGAGGACCGCGAAGACGACCTTGCCGACGTCGCCGGCAAGGGCGCGGATACCCCAGCAGCGGGCGTACTGGTCGACGATGAACAGGCCGCGGCCCGTCTCACTGCCCGCGTCGGTCTTCAGCATGTGCGGCAGGTCGTAGGTGGCGTCCTGGACCTCCATCCAGAGCGCGCCGTCCTCGGTGCGATCCAGCCGCAAGGTCACGTCGCCGTCCTTCTCGGACGCGTAGCGCAGAGCATTGGTGACCAGCTCGCTCGCCACCAGGCACGGAACGAAGTCGTCCATGTCCCACTGGCCGGTGACCAGCCGCACGAACCGCCGCACCTCCGCCACGACCCTGAGGTCCTGCTTCACCACCATCTCGCTCGCGCTGCACGCCGCCTCGCCCATGATCCTTCTCCTCACTATGTGTGTTCCTATGCACACAGTGAGCTACTTTCAGGCTATGGTGTGCCTACCGCTGCAAAGCGGCAACCAGTGGTAGTCGAGATGCTCCACTCGACATATGCCTTCGAAAGGCAGGAGCCATGCCCCCACGCCGCCAGCGCCCCCGAGAAGCCCCCGCCCTCGTCGCCTTCGGGCGTCAAATGCGAAGGCTGCGGGAGGCCAAAGACGTCAAGCAGGAGACCATCGCTCATCTGACCAAAGTGAGCGGTCCCCAGGTCAGCCGCATCGAGAACGGCAAGAAGCGCGCCACACGGTCGTTCGTGGTCGCTGTGGATGAGCATTTAGAGGCAGGCGGCTCTCTCATCAGCTTGTGGGAAGACCTGAACAAGGACGGACACCCAGTACCGATCTGGTTCGACTGGCCGCAGGTCGAAGCCGACGCCGCCATGCTGATCTGCTGGCAGCACTCGGTGATTCCAGGCCTTGCCCAGACGCCGGCCTACGCCCTAGCGCTGCTTCGCGGCAATCAGGAAGCCGCAGACGCTCGTATCGGTCGCCAGGCCATCCTCACCGAGGGTAAGGACTCCTCTCCACCAACCGTTGTGCTTCTGCTCAACGAACACGTGCTTCACAACCCCGTGGGGACCCCAGAGACGATGCGGGAACAGCTCGAACACCTTCTGGAGATGAGCTTGTTGCCCAACGTCACGATTCAAGTAGTGTTGTCAAGTGGTGAGCATGAAGGCGTCCTCGGCGCCTTCGTGGTCGCGACAATGGAGGATCGAAGCGAGGTCGCGTACATCGAGACAGCGATTCGAGGCATCACCACGGACAACCCGTCAGATCTGTCCAGTTTGGCGCGAACCTTGGTCGAGCTCCGTTCCCAGGCGCTCACGCACGCGATGTCGCGTGAACTGATCCGAAAGGTCATCAAAGAGAGATGGACCTGACCTACACCAAGTGGCGCAAGAGCACACACAGCGGCCCCAACGGCGGCGAGTGCATCGAGCTGGCAGATGTGGCGGGAGCAACGGTCGGGGCGGTGGCGGTGCGCGACAGCAAGGACCCGGACGGGCCCGTCCTCCTGCTGACCCGCAAGGCGCTGCGCACCGCCGTTAACTCCGCCCCCACCACCCGCTGACCGCCCACGCCCGTCCGGCAGGCACGGGAGGCGCATTCGTCGTGGCTACCCATGGAAGACCGGAACGAGGTCGCCTATATGGAGACGACGGTTCGAGGCGTCACGACCGGCAACCCCTCCGACCTGGCCAAACTCTCCGAATCACTCAGAAGTTACGTGCGAGAGCGCTCCCCGAAGACATGTCACGGGACAAGCTGAAAGAGGCGCTGGAGAAATGGACCTGACGAACCTCACCTGGCGCAAGGCGAGCCGCAGCGGCGAGAACGGCGGCAACTGCGTCGAACTCGCGGGACTTGCATGGCGCAAAAGTAGCCTCAGCGGCGAGAACGGCGGGGACTGCGTCGAACTGGCGAATCTTGCGTGGCGCAAAGCCAGACAAAGCCTGAGCAACGGCGGTGAGTGCGTCGAGCTGGCTGGCGCGGTCGGGGTGGTGGCGGTGCGGGACAGTAAGGACCCGGATGGGCCCGTCCTGCTGTTGACTCGGGCGGCTCTGCGTACCGCCGTCCAGTCCGTCGCCGACATGCGCTGATCGACCCATGACCGTCTGCTCGACTCCCGCGACGCGCTCAGATCGCGGCACGCGCGAAACCTGCGATCGGATGGGAGGGCGGGACGGTGGCCTCGTTCTGGAGGCGTGTATCGCGGGCGTATGGAAAAACGCATACGCCGCCGCAACAGGCTTCCGGCTCCACTGGCCGCATGGAACCTGACGCCTCGATGTCGGTGGCGGGCCGCCGTGCAGGCGGGATCGTGCTCGTCGTCCTGGCGATCCTCGGCATCGTGAGCGCCGTGTTCGTTGTGCGGCGGCCGCTCTTGATGGCCGTGCCGTCGTGCACGGCCGGGCGGTGGCACGGGTGCTTCGACACGATCAACGGGACGGTGCTCGTCACGGTGGCCGCGCTGCCGTTGGCAGGACTGGCGGCGTGGGCTCTGGCAAGTCTTCGGAGTGTCTCCGGTGTCACTCCGTCGTGGCGGATGTCGCTGGCCGAGGTCGGCATCGTCTACGGGACGGTGCCGTGGGTCTGGATGATCCTGCTGCCGGGTGACGAGTCCGGCGCGGGCCTGAGCCTGGTGCCTCTGCGGGATCTGCTCACGATGGACACGGTCCAGATCGTCGGCAACCTGCTGGTGTTCGCGGCGCTGGGGTTCCTCGTCCCGGTACGGTTCGCGGCGCTGGCGTCGGTACCGCGGATCCTGGCGGTCGCGGCGACCTGCTCGGTCGTGGTCGAGTCCGCGCAGTACGTCCTGCAGCTGGACCGGGTGTCCTCCGTGGACGACGTCCTGCTCAACGCCGCCGGCGCCGGACTGGCCGCGCTTGCGTCGCGCCGCTGGTGGCGCACCGCGGCCTGAGCGTCTTCAGTCGGCGCCGACCAGAACATCTACGCGCGGACGCCGTCGGCCCATATGTTCAGGGGCTGAGGCGCGCTGTCGTGGATGCGCTCGGCACAGGCATACGCCAGTTCTACGAGTCGGCACATATCGTCGACATATCGAAAATTCTATACGCCCCGGCAACGCCGCATTGCCTTGACTAGTGGCATGTCACCAATACTGCCATCGCCACGAAAAGCACGCCGCAAAGTTTACTGGGTTATCGGTATCGGCCTGCTGGTCGCCATGGCGGCGATCGGCTCGGCCCTCGGCTACCGGTCGCAGGACTCTTCACCTCCCTTGTACCCGTCCTGGTCCTCCTCCGCCGCGTCACCTCCGGATGTTCCTGGCCGTGAGCAGCGCGCCGGGCCAGGCAAGAACGCTCCTCGGCGTGGTCCGGTCGGCAAGGGTGACGGCGTCGTCCCCGATGGTGTGACGGTCTTCAACGACACGTTCCCGGCCGTGGCCCGCCTCGATCAGCGTCTCCTCGCGGCCCTTCGCCAAGCCGCGGCGGACGCCGCAGACGACGGAATCAAGTTCTACGTGAACAGCGGCTGGCGTTCCCCGGCCTACCAGAACCAACTTCTTCGGGAGGCGGTCTCCAAGTACGGCTCCGAGGAGGAAGCCGCTCGCTGGGTGGCCACCGCGTCGACCTCACTTCATGTGAAAGGGAAAGCCGTCGACATTGGTCATCCGGATGCCGCGAAATGGCTCTCGGAACATGGGGCCGTTTACGGCCTGTGCCAGGTCTACAGGAACGAATCCTGGCACTACGAACTGCGCGCCAACGCGAGCGATCGTGGTTGCCCGCCCCTGTACGCCGACCCCACCCAGGACCCCAGAACCCGGCGGTGACCGTCCCCGCGAGGTCCCGTTTGACGCTCGCCACAGCTAACCGCTATCTATTAGCTAGCCGTTAGGGGTGGTGCATGCAGGACGCGGTGCTGGCGATGCTCGCGAAGGAGCCCTCGCACGGGTACCGGCTGCGCGAGCGGCTGCGGCGGGCGCTCGGGCCGCTCGGCGAGTCGATGAACGCGGGCCAGATCTACGTGACCCTGGCCCGGCTGGAGAAGGCGGGCCTGGTCGCCTGCGAACGGGCGGACGGGCTGCCGGACCGGCCGGACCGCAAGGTGTACGCGCTGACGCCGGCCGGGCAGCAGCGGGTGGCCGCCTGGCTGGGCGAGGTGACCTGGCCCAAACCGAACCTCGCGGAGTTCCATCTCAAACTCGCCGCCGCCGCGGCGGCGCGGCTCGCCGACCCGGTGGAGCTGGTGGACGTCCAGCGCCGGGAGCTGCTGCGGCGCCTGGGGGACGTGCAGCGCGCGGCGCTGGCCGAGCCGGACGGGTCGACCGCCGGCCTGCTGCTGGAGGGCGTCGCGTTGCGGCTGCAGGCGGACCTGCGCTGGCTGGAGGCCTGCGAGCGCGTCTGGTCGAGGATCGAGAACGAAACCGAGGGCGCATGAACGAGTGCGGCGCCGTGCTGCGGGTCCGCGGCCTGTGCAAGGAGCACGGCGAGGGGCAGGGCCTGGTGCGGGCGGTCGATGAGGTCGACCTCGACGTCCCGGCGGGGCAGTCGCTGGCGGTGATGGGGCCCAGTGGCTGTGGAAAGTCCACACTGCTTCACCTGCTGGGCGGCCTGGAGCGGCCCACGCGCGGGGAGGCGTGGGTGGCCGGGCAACGGATCGACAGGTTGAGCGAACGGGCGCTGGCAAGGCTGCGCCGCCGGTCGGTGGGGTTCGTCTTCCAGGCCTTCCACCTGGTGGAGGAGCTGTCCGCGGCGGAGAACGTGGAACTGCCCGCGCTCCTGGCCGGACGCTCACCGCGCGCGGCCAGGCGCCGCGCGTCCGCCCTGCTGGAGCAGATGGGGCTCGGCGGGCGCGCCCGGCATCTGCCCTGGCAGCTGTCGGGGGGACAGCGCCAGCGGGTGGCGATCGCCCGCGCGATGGCGAACGAGCCGCTGGTCCTGCTGGCGGACGAGCCGACAGGGAACCTGGACACCGCGGCGACACTCGATGTGCTGAGGCTCTTCGAGGACCTGCGGTCGGCCGGGCAGACCCTGGTGATCGTCACGCATGACGAGCGGGTCGCGGCCACCGCGGACCGGCTGGTCTCGATGCGGGACGGGACGTTCGTCGACGACACCCGGCTGGCGGGCGGCACCGGGCGGCTCGACGACCTGATCGGGCTGGGGGACTGAACACCGTGGGGCGCGTCCTTCTCGTCTTCCGCCTGGTCATGGCAGACATACGGCGGCATCCCGCCCAGGCCGCGATCCTCCTCGTCTCGATCGCCGCCGCCACCGCGATGCTGAGCCTGGGCGGATCGCTGCACCGCGCGACCGAAACGCTCTACGAGCGGACGCGGGCCGCCACGGCCGGAGCGGACGTGGTCGCGTATTCACCGGGCACCGGCCGGAGCACCATCGGCGCCCTGAGGTCGTTGGAGAACGCGCCCGGGGTGGTCGCGCACAGCGGGCCGTACCGCCAGTACCACACAAAGCTCACGGCGCACGGTTCCACGGGAGCCGCGGTGGTGCAGGTCGCCGACCTGACGCCGGGTCCGGTCGACCGTCCGCTGCTGACCTCGGGCGGTTGGGCCCGTCCCGGAGGCGCCGTGGTCGAGCGTGGCTTCGCCACCGCCCTGGGCGTCCGCGTCGGCGACGGCGTCACCGTCGCCGGCCGCCGGCTCCCCGTCGTCGGGATCGCCGTGACCGCGTCCCGCGCGGTCTACCCGTGGGCGCCGGGGATCGGGCCGGGCGGCGGGCCGGACGACGGCGGTGGTCTGGTCTGGCTGGCCGAACGGGACACGCGGGCACTGGAGTCGCCCGACGTCCCGGTGACCTCCTTCGTCAACCTGAAACTGCGAGATCCCGAAAAGGCCGGGACGTTCGACAGGCACAACCCCGCCATCACCCCGATCGTCGCCGACACCTGGGTGAACATCAGGCCGTGGCAGCGCATAGCCGGCCAGGACTCGGTCATGCTCAAGGGCAGTCAGCCGATCCTGGTCGTCGGCAGCTGGCTGCTCGGCTTCCTGGCCATCGGCGGCGTGGCGACGCTGGCCGCGGGACGCGCCGCCAAGCAGACCCGCCGCGTGGGACTGCTCAAGGCCGCCGGCGCCACACCCGGCCTCATCGCCGCCGTCCTGTTCGCCGAGTACCTGATCCTGGCGCTCGTCGCCGACGTTCTGGGGCTCGTCACCGCACGGCTGATCGAGCCCGCGGTCGTCAACCCCAGCGCCAGCCTGCTGACCGCCGCCGCCGGGCCGAGCGGCGACACCATCGCCCTCACGACCGTCGTCGCCCTTGCCGTGGCGACCCTCACCACCCTCGGCCCGACCGTCCGGGCGCTGCGCACCGAAACCGTCGCCGCACTCGCCGACACCGCCCGCCGCCCCCCGCACCGGGCCCTGACGACGAGAGTGTCCGCGCTGCTGCCGACCCCGCTCCTCCTCGGGCTGCGTCTGATCGCCCGCCGGCCCGGCCGCGCCTTCCTGCACGCCTGCAACACCGCGGTCACCCTGGCCACGGTCACGGGCCTGGTGGTGATCTACGCCCAGCCGGTGAAGGGCTATCCGGGGTCCGCCATGGCGAACCGCCTGCGGGACGCCCAGGAGCACCATGTGATCGTCGGCGTCACCGCCGCGCTGATCGTCCTCGCCGCGATCAACACCGTCACCATCACGTGGACCACGGCGCAGGAAGCCCGTCACACCATGGCCGTCGCACGTACCCTCGGCGCCACGCCCGGCCAGATCACCGCCGGGCTGTCCACCGCCCAACTGCTGCCGACCCTGCCCGGCGCCCTCGCCGGCATCCCGATGGGCCTCGTCCTGTGCCTGCCGTTCAGCGAGGCGAACACGGTCTGGCCCCCCACGTGGTCGCTCCTCACCGCCGCTCTCGCCGCCCTCCCCGTGACGGCCGCCCTCACCGCCGTCCCCGCCCGCCTCGCAGCCCACCACTCCGTAGCCCGAACCCTCACCATCAAAGCAACCTGACCACCGGAGGGGCCGTTCATGAGCTTGGGCCACAATGCCGTGTGTGACGCGGTTGCTTGATGATGCCTCTCTGGCGAGATCGTCGGTCGTGGCGAACTGCACGATGAATCGTGAGCGGACGCTCAGCGGCTCCAACGGCTATGGCAGGGAGCTCGGTCTCGACGTCCTGGCCGAGATGAGCGCTCGCGCCGGGGGGTCGTCGCCCGTGCGGTGGCTGGACCTGTGCTGCGGGAGCGGGCGGGCCCCGGCCGAGGCGGCCGCGCTGCTGGCCGAGCGCGGCCTCGGTGGACGGGCTGAGATCATCGGGCTCGACCTCGTGGACCATTTCGCGCCGGGTCCCGTCCCCGCCATGGTGCGGCTGGTCAGCGGCTCTGTGGCCGAATGGGTCCCCGACGGCCGCTTCGACCTGATCACGTGCGTGCACGGGCTGCACTACCTGGGCGACAAGCTCGGCACCCTGAGCCGCATCGCGTCCTGGCTCACCGGCGACGGGCTGTTCGTCGCCAACTTCGACGCCCGCTCGGTCCGCCATGCGGACGGCTCCCCCAGCGGTCGTCGCCTCACCACCCAGTTGCGTGCGCAGGGCTTCGACTACGACTCCGCCCGCCGCCGCGTCTCCCGCCGTGGGCACGGGCAGGTGCGGTTCCCGTACCGCTATCTGGGGGCCGACGATCAGGCCGGACCGAACTACACCGGGCAGCCCGCCGTCGACTCTTTCTACGAGCCGATCCCGTGAGCCGTGGAACGTCCGACCTGGCTGGTAGGTGTTCGGTATGCGTTCTGAGGAGTTCCTGCCCATGGTGCTCGGTTTGCCGGAGGTCACTGAGCGCGAGGCGTTCTCGAACCTGACCGGCTTCCGGGTTCGCGACAAGGGATTCTGCTACCTGAACGAGGACGAGGGCTTCGTCCTGCTCAAGGCCACCCGGGAGGAGCAGGCCGCCCTCGTCGCCGAAGACCCCGGCACCTTCGCCCCGTCGTGGGCCAGCGGGCGCTTCGCGTGGGTCCAGATCAAGCTGGCCGGCGTCGACCCCGAGGAACTGAACGAGCTGGTCACCGAAGCCTGGCGGCTCTCTGCCCCGAAACGCCTCGCGGCCTCGCTCCGCGCCTGAGCGTGGTGGGCGGCACCCGGCGAGACCCGGAACCATCGGGCCGCGCCGTCCGGGATCCGGCCGTACCGGGCCGTCCGGGGGTTCAAATAGACAGCAATGTTTGTTAGCGTGGCCCCTCGTGACGCGCGTGCCGGGTGAGGTGCGCTTGTGCCAAGGGTCGCTGGAGCGGGGATGAGGCTGGTCAGATCGATCGCCGTCGTGGTCGCCGCCGTGGCCGGGATGAGCCTGGCGGGGCCGGTCGCCTCGGCGAGCGGTCCGGAGTACTACATCGCACTCGGCGACTCGCTGTCCGTGGGCGTCCAGGCCGGGCAGGGCAGGACCGATCAGGGCTACACCGACCGGCTCCACACCGCGCTGAAGGCACGCAATCCTCAGCTCGAACTGGTGAAACTCGGGTGTCCCGGGGAGACCACCACGACGATGCTCAAGGGCGGCATCTGTCGTTATGCGGCCGGTTCCCAAATTGAGGCCGCCGAGGCCTTCCTCAAGGCGCACGCCGGCCGCGTCCGGTACGTCACCCTGGACATCGGGGCCAACGACACCAACGGCTGTCTGCCCGGCGGGGGCGTCGACGCGGCCTGTGCGCTGCGGGGCGTCGGCTCTCTGGTCGCCAACCTGCCGCAGATCACCGCGCGGCTGCGCCTCGCGGGAGGCGGGGCGCCCGTGTACGCCGCCATGAACTACTACAACCCCGGCCTGGCGTCCTGGGTGTCGGGCGGCAAGGCCGCCGCCCTCGCCTCGATACCGGTCGTCGACACCTTCAACGCCTACGAGCACGGCGTCTACCTCGCCGCCGGGTTCAGGGTCGCGGACGTCAACGGCGCCTTCGCCGGGCACGACCTCACCGAGGTGCAGGCCCCTCCGTACGGCGCCGTCCCCCGGGCCGTGGCCCGGATCTGCGCGTGGACGTACCAGTGCAGTGACGACGATGGCCACGCGACCGCGGCGGGGTACCAGGAGATCGCCAATGCCTTCCTCAGGGTCGTCCCGACCATGCCCACCGAGCGGACCGGCGGTTCCGGCACCGCCTGACCCCGCGAGGAGCTCCGCGCCAGAAAGACATGGCTGTTCAGGTGCCGTTCGACCGTGCCGGACGCGCTATAACATTGTCATGTCCAAGGCGTCGGCGGGGTCCCGCGAGAAGCTGATCGAGGCCGGGATGCGGCTGCTGGAGGAACGGGGGCCGGAGGCGCTCAACGCGCGGGCGCTCGCCGCCGGGATCGGGGCGTCCACCATGGCCGTCTACACGCACTTCGGCGGCATGACCGGGATGTACGAGGCGCTCGGGCGGGAGGCGTTCGCGCGGTTCGAGCGGCACCTGCGGCAGGTGCCCGACACCGACGACCCGGTCGCCGACCTGCTGGTCCTGGGGCTGGCCTACCGGGAGTTCGCCATGGCCAGCCCGCAGCGCTACCGGCTGATGTTCGGGATCGCCTCGCCGGGGGCGCTGCCGTCGTTCGGGCACGACCTCACCGCCGAGGGCACGCCGGCGACCGCCGCCGAGATGAACGACGCCTTCGCGCTGCTGCCGCGGGTGGTGCGGCGCGCGATGAACGCCGGGCGGATCCGCCGCGACGATCCCGTCCTGGTCGCCGGGCAGATCTGGTGCATGATCCACGGCTACGTGCTGCTGGAGTCCACGGGGGTGTTCGGGCAGGAGGGGCGCGGCGTGCCGCACATCCTCGGCCCGCATGTGATCAACCTGCTGGTCGGGCTCGGGGACGAGCGCGCGGCCGCCGAGCGCTCCGCCGGTCAGGCGCTGCTGAACGTCGAGGCGGCCGGCGCGCCCGCGAAGGAGCCTGCGCCCCGCCGGGGCCGCCGGCCACGCCCCGCGCGGTGACGTGACGATCGCCACGCGAATGGTCTGAACCAATCGCCGCACCGCGCCATCACATAGTAATAATCTACCCATCACAAAGTTATGCCATGGTCCGCACTGCTCCCCCTGCGCGCGCGGATCGTCCTTGATCAGCAGTTCGAAGAGATCGGTCTGATGATGGCGATGGCGATGACCTCGGCCACGATGCCGGACCCGGCCCCCCGCCTGCTCGACTTCACCGTGCTCGGCCCGGTCCGGGCGTGGCGCGGCGGGACCCGGCTCGACCTCGGCCCCCTGCGGCAGCAGGCGCTCCTGGCCGCGCTGCTGCTGCGCCCGGACATGACCGTGAGCCAGCGGGAGCTGCTCGACGGCGTCTGGGGCGTCGAGCCGCCCGGCTCGGGAAGCAAGATCGTGCCGGTGTACGTCCATCGGCTGCGCCGCTGCCTGGGCACGCTCGGCGAGGGCGCGCAGGAGCCGGTGATCGCCCGGGAGCGGGGCGGCTACCGCTTCGTCAGCCGGGGGACGGCGGTCGACGTGATGCGGCTCGACGAGGCCGCGGACGAGGCGGCCGCCGCCAGGAGGTCCGGCGACCTGGAGGCCGCGGCGAGCGCCTGCCTCGACGCCCTCGGGCTGTTCCAGGGCGAACCGCTGGCCGGGCTTCCCGGGCCGTTCGCGGAGGCGGAACGCCTGCGGCTGGAGGAGCGCAGGCTCACCCTTCTGCAGGAGAAGGTGGAATGCCAGTTCCAGCTCGGCAGGTTCGAGGACGCCGTCGGTGAGCTGCACGCCCTGATACCCAAGCATCCGCACAGCGAGTCGCTGACCTCGTTGCTGATGCGCGCCCTGTACGGGAGCGGCCGCCAGGCCGACGCGCTGGCCGCGTACTCGCACCTGCGCCGGCGGCTGGTGGAGGACCTCGGTGTGGAGCCGGGCGAGCGGCTGCGGCGCGTGCACCAGGCGGTACTGCGCGGCGACGACGCGGCGCTGGACCTCGTTTCGCGGGACGAGGCGGGACGCGGGGCGAGCGCGCGGGTTCCGTCCGCGCGGCGCGTCCCCGACGAACTGCCCGCGGAGGTAGGCGAACTGGTCGGGCGTGGGGACGAACTGGCGCTGCTCACCGGCCCCGGGCCCGCGGTGGCGGCGGTGGACGGGGTGGCGGGCGCCGGCAAGACCGCGCTCGCGGTGCGCGCCGCGCGGGCGCTGCGCGGCGACCACCCGGACGGCTGCCTGTTCGTCGAGCTGCACGGGCACAGCGAACGGCGGGGCGCGGTGCCGCCGGAACGCGCGCTGCGCCGGCTGCTGCGGGCCGTCGGCGCCGGGGACGGTTCGGGCGACCTGGACGAGCTCGCGGCGTCCTGGCGGAGCGCGACCGCCGGGCTGCGCCTGCTGCTGGTCCTCGACGACGCGTCCGGCGCCGACCAGGTGCGCCCGCTGCTCCCCGCGGGGGCGGGCAGCCGGGTGCTGATCACCAGCCGCAGGCGGCTGGTCGGCCTGGACGTGGACCGCCGGGTCTCGCTGGGGCCGCTCACCCGGCAGGCGTCGGAGGCGCTGCTGACCCGGATCGTGGGCGCCGAGCGCGCGGCGGCGGAGCCGGTCGCCGTGCGGGAGCTGGCGACCATGTGCGACCGGTTGCCCCTGGCGCTGTGCATCGCGGGCGCCCGCATCCAGAGCCGTCCGGCCTGGGCGATCGGGCATCTGGTGCGCCGGATGACCGATGCCCGGCGCCGCCTGGGCGAGCTCACGGCGGAGGACCGGAGCGTGGAAGGGGCGTTCCGGCTCTCCTACGACCGGCTTCCGTCCGCCGAGCGGCGGGCGTTCCGCGCGCTGGGGACGGCACCCGACGGGCGATCCGGTCATCGGGCGCTGGCGGCCGCCCTCGGCTGGGCCGCGCAGGGCGCCGAGCGGGCGCTGGAGAACCTGGTGGACGCGAACCTCGTGCAGCAGCCGGCCGTCCACCAGTACCGGTTGAACGGACTGCTCGCGCTGTTCGCGCGAGAACTCGCCGCAGAGGAGGCGCAGGCCCCGGGCAGGGCGAACCTGGTCGCCGTCGCAAGCGCGCCCGTACGTTTTTAGCCGCCGTTCACTTTACATTTATCCGAGAGTGTGCGCCGAACAGCCTCCAGAACCGTGCGGCGCGTTTTCGGCATGTCCATGAAATGTCATGCGCCAGGCCGGGCGAACCGGCTCCCGATATTCGCGTGTCATCGTAATTTCAACGGGTCTCACTAGCGTCGCAGACAAGATCGTCGAATTGTCTGGGAGACCGAATGCGAAGTCGGAAGTTCCTCGTCCGCGCCGGCGCGACGGTGGTGGCGGCGGCCGCCACCGTGACGGCGGTGACGTTGGGCGTTCAGGACCAGAAGGCCACGGTCGCCTCGGCGGGCGCCAGGACCGAGGCGGACAACGGTGTGCGGGCGGGCGCCGTCCTCCAGGACCGGGTGGCCAAGCTCCGGGCGGAGCAGAAACTGCCCGGCGTGATCGGAATGGCCCGCAGCGGAAACAACACCCAGTACGCCGCCTCCGGTTACGGCGACATGTTCATGCGCGTGCCGGCCGACCCCAAGGCGAAGTTCCGCATCGCCAGCAACTCCAAGGCGTTCGTGGCCACGGTCCTGCTCCAGCTGGAGGCCGAGGGCAAGCTGTCCCTGAACGACACGGTGGACCGGTGGCTGCCCGGCCTGGTCGCGGCGAACGGCAACGACGGCCGCAAGATCACGATCCGGCAGCTGCTCAACCACACCAGCGGGCTCCCCGACTACATCAACGACCTGCGGATCTCGGGGTCCTACGTCGCCGACATCAACCCCTACAGGAAGTGGGACCCGCGCGACCTGGTGAAGACGGCCACGTCCAACAAGGCGCTGTCGGCGCCCGGCGCCGAGTACCACTACGCCAACACCAACTACATCCTCGGCGGGTTGATCATCCAGGCCGCGACCGGGCACCACCCGGCCGTCGAGGTGACCAACCGGATCATCAAGCCGCTCGGCCTCACCGACACCGCCTACCCCGAGTCCGACCCCAAGCTGTACGGGAAGTGGCTGCACGGCTACTTCACCATCCGGGACATCTCGTTCTCCAACGTCCAGGTGCTGGGCGCGGCGGGCGCCATCGTGTCCACCCAGGGGAACCTCGCCGACTTCACCCGCGCGCTCGCGTCCGGCCGCCTGCTTCCTCCCGCGCAGCAGCGTGAGCTGGAGCAGGCCGCGTCCCCCGAGCGCCCCTACGGCCTCGGCGTGGTCATGGCGAAGACCCCGTGCGGCAACGCGTGGATGCACAACGGCGCCGTGCTCGGCTACTTCAGCCAGTGGTACACGAGCCCGGACGGCAAGGACCAGGTCGTCGTGGCCACCAACCGCTACAACATGATCCCCACCAAGGTCGACGCCGCGGTCATGACGGCGGCCCAGGACGCCTACTGCGCGCTGAAGGGGAAGTGATGAGCTCCGGACTGCACGCCAGAGAGCCGATGTGGCGGCGCTACCGCAGGCCGGCGATCGCGGTCGCCGTGGCCGGAGCGGTCGCGGCCGCCGCCGCGGTGCCGCTGCTGAACACGGGCGGGCCGGTCAACGCGGCGCGGACGTCCGAGGCCATGTCCTGCACCCCGATCAAGCTGATCGTCGTGCCCGGGACCTGGGAGACCACGTCGGCCGCCGACCCCAACACGCCGGTCGGCATGCTCCGCGGGGTCACCGAACCGCTGGAACGGCGTTTCGGTGACCGGATCTCCTCGTACTGGGTCGGCTACAACGCGACCGCGTTCGACCAGGGCAAGACCTACAACGACTCCAAGCAGACCGGGATCGACGCCGCCCGCAAGGCGATGACGGAGATCTCCCGGGACTGCCCCGGCACCCGCTTCGTCGGGATCGGCTACAGCCAGGGCGCGGACGTCGCCGGCGACATCGCCGCCCAGATCGGGGCCGGGAAGGGACCGATCCCGGCGGCCTCCTACCTCGCGGGCGGAGCCGCGGCCGACCCCGGCCGGGGGACGAAGGGCGAGGTGAACCTGGGTGACCCGCTCCCCGGCACCCGGGGTCTCGCCGGGCCGCGGCCGGGGGGCTTCGGCGCCGTGTCCGGACGGGTCGCGAACGTGTGCCTCAAGGGCGACCTCTACTGCGCCCTGCCGGAGGAGAACGAGCTCACCGCCACCCTCGGCACCGTGCTGAGCCGTGTCGGCATCGCCAACATGCAGGGCTCGGCGGAGCGCGAACTGTCCACCGACCTCGGCACCGTCAACGGCAAGCCGGCCGACCTCACCGCCGTCCCGAACGGTGTGAAGACGCTGACCGGCCAGGCGCGCGGCAAGGACACCGCCGGGGCGGCCCGCACCGCGGGCGACCTGGCGAGGCTCGTCGGCCCGCTGCAGGCGCTCACCCGGGCGGTCGCCAACCCCGTCCTGGTGAACACGCTGCTGAACTCCCCGCCCGGCTCGCAGAACCAGATCGCGGGCCAGGTGCTCCAGGCGCTGTCCAACACCGACCTGGTGGGGCTCGCCACCGACCTCGACGCGGTGCAGGCCGCGGCGAAGGCGGGGGACACGGCCGCGCTGGCGCGGGCGGCCCTCGCCGCCGCCGCCAAGGCCGCGCCGCTGACCGGACTGCCCGCCGACCAGGTGGCCAAGGTCACCAAGGTCGTCCAGGGGCTGCAGCCGGTCGCTTTGCTGGCCCAGGCGAGCAACGTCATCGGCGGGATCAGCCGGATCGACTACCGCGGCATCCAGCGCGCCGCGCGGGCCGTCCCCGTGTACGCCCAGCGGGGCGACACGCGGGGGCTCTACCGTTCCCTGGTCGCGATCGAGGACCGGCTGATGCCGCTGGCCGAGACGGCCAACCGGGTCGACCTCACCCCGCTCGCCGCGCTGCTGGCGATGTGGCCGCCCGGCTCCCCCGAGCGCGCCGTCGGTGAGGCCCTGGCGATCCTCGACCGCGTCGACTGGGTCCGGCTGACCCGCGACCTGCGCGCCATCCAGGGCAAGCTGGACGATTTCGACCCGAAGCACCCTCCGAACATCGACCCGGCCAATCCGGTCAAGTCGCTCAACGCCTTCTACGGCGTCGACCTGCTCTCCCTGGTCCCCCAGATCACCGACCTGACCGAGCACGGTCTGGACGTCGCCGGCGTGCCGCTGCCCAAGGGCACGCTCAACCGGCTGCTGAAGACCCGGCTCAACCCGAGCAACCTGGTCAAGGAGGGCGTGGACGCGGCGGTGTTCTACGGCACGCAGCGGCACGTGATGTACGGCTCCGCCCCCGTGGACGGCAGCGGACGCCCCGCGCTGGAGGTCCTGGAGAACTGGCTCGCCCAGCGCATCGAGACCGCCTGATCCTCATCGTTCACACAGCAGAACCGCCCGCCGGGGGGGGCGGGGGTGCCCCGCCCCCCCGCGCGGGCGCGGGCAGAAACAAACGCCCACCCCCCCGGAGGAGCCCCCGGCGTGGG
>NZ_JBEZJI010000021.1:0-131633 GCF_040649435.1 Actinomadura sp. NPDC048955 | reverse complement strand
TTGCACTCCTCCACGGAGTACTTGGGCGGCTCGAACCGGTGATCCCGGAACGACAGGGACATGGTCCCGGAGAAGTCCTCGATCGGACTGATCTCTTCGAAGATCTCCTCCAGCCCCGACTGCGTCGGGACGCTCTTACTTCCGGCCTTCTGGGCCGCCTCGACCCGGGCCTTCCACCTCTCGTTGCCCAGCAGCCAGTCGAACGAGTTGGTCTGCAGAGCAAGGAGGTCCGGGACTTCGAGCGGCTCCTTGATGCGCGCGAAGGAGACGCGGTTCGGACCGGTTGCGGTATTCGAGGCGTTGCGCGAGGCTGCCAAGAGTGGTCCTTCCGAGGGCTCGCGGCGTAACAGATGACACGCACGCCAGACGATCCACGATCGAGACCTGCTCGAAGAGGTCCAAATCGGACCCTCAAAGAGGCCCAAACCGGACCTTCACAGGGGTGCTCTCACACGTGGATAGTCAGAGGGCAGCGCAAAGGGGCAGTGTAGCCGAACCGGTACACCGCTCGCAACTCTAGCGCCGCAGTATGCATCACGTTGCCATGGAGCATCGCCCCTCAGCGCCTCTCAGTCAAGAGCGGACTTGGACTTTTCAGGCCCTGACCTGCAGTGAGGAAGGCCATAGTTTAGGGATCCGGGTTGACAGCCCGCGAATCGCCGCAGGCGGCGGGTCGCGCGCCCGGCGGCCGCGCGACCCGCGACCTCGGCTAGGTCCGGCCCGGGAGGGTTAACAGCGACTCGTCCAGAGGCCGCGACGGGCATCTGGAAGACGCCGGGAGAGACGGCCGTCTAGGAGAGGACGGTCAGCTCGGAGGCGAGCCACTTGCCGTCCTTGTTGACCATCGTCAGCTTGATGCGCAGGGGCTCCGGGAGGCGCTGCTGCTTGTCGCTCTTGGTCGCCGAGGACCGGTTGGCGTAGACGAGCGCCACGACCTTGTCAGGGGTCGCGCTCACGACGCCGACCTTCATCACGGTCGTGTTGGAGACGGCCTGCTGCTGGACGGCGACGGTTTTGAGCTGCAAGGCGAGCTTGTCGTACTGGGTGTGCAGCTTGCCCGTCGTGGTGGCGGACGCGGCCTTCAGGTCGGTGTCCAGCGTCTGGTAGTCGTACGAGGACAGCTTCTGGGCCGCGCGGGACGCCGCGAAGGACGCCTCCTTGGACGCCTGCTCGGTCGCGTTCTGCTCGCGGACCTTCAACGCCAGCGCCGTGGTGCCGGCCGCGAGCGCGATCGCCAGGACGGCCAGGACGGCGATGACGGTCGACCTGCCGCCCAGCCGGGACCGGCCCTCCGGCTCGTCGTCGTCCTCGGAATCCTCAGCGTCCTCGTCGGTCGCCTTGGCGGGCTTCTTGAGGTTCAGACGCTTGGTCCTGGCGGCCTTCGCAGGCTTCGCGGCCTCGGCGTCCTCCTCGGCCTCAGCAGCGTCTTCGGCCTCTTCGGCCTCGCCGTCTTCCTCGGCCTCAGCGTCTTCCTCGGCCTCTACGACTTCGGCGGCCTTGGCGCCCTTGGTGCTCTTTGCGACCTTGGTCGTCTTGACGGCCTTGGCGTCGTCATCGGCGAGGGCCTCGGCGTCCGTCTCCGCCGCTGAGTCGCCCTCTGCGGCTTCGTCCTCATCGGACGTGACTTCGGACGCCTTCCGGCCGCGACGAGGCTTCTTGGGGGATTTGAGGGCCTTCGGAGCCTCCTCCGGGACGTCCTCCCCCGGCTCCACGTCCGGCTCCACGTCCGGCGCCTCGTCCGCCGCGGCCTCTTCGGCGGCGGCCGCCTCGTCCGCGGCGATCTGGGCGAGCCGCGCGGCCTCCCGGGCCTTCGCCGCGGCCTCCTCCGCCAGGCGCGCCGCCTCGGCGGCCTCCTCGGCCCTGGCCGCTCGATCCGCCTTGATCGTCACGGGACAACCTCCAGTCCGGACACGAGCCAGCGGCCGTCGACCCGCGTGAGGTCCATCTGGTACCGGTAGCCCTGCGGCGTACCGTTCTGCACCTTGTCGTTGGTGACGGTCCCGGTGAGGGACACCATCACCTCGGCGGAGTCGCCGTCGATGGAGACCAGCGCGGCGTCGACGTCACTGACCGTCGACTTGGCCTTGGCCTTGGTGATCTGCTGCATGAAGGCGTTCGACTGGCTTCCCAGCTTGTTCTTGAGGTCGCCGGTGGTGCCGCCCACGATGCGGTCCAGGTCGCGCTGGGCGGTGGCGGCGCTGAGCGACATCAGGTTGACGCCCATCTGGCGCGCCGACTGGATCGCCTTCGCCTTCTGGTCGGCCTCGTCCCTGTTCCGGAGGGAGACCACGCCCAGCCAACCGGACGCGATGGCGAGCCCCACCACGACGACGCTCAGCACGATCGCGGTGATCAGGGGTAGACGGCGCCTCATCGTGCCCGCCTCACTGGCTCAGCGGTCCGAGCAGGAGCCACTTCCACGAGGATTCCTCTCCCAACTGGCGTGTACCGGCGCTGCGCGGCATGACGTAGCGCTTGCCATCGGGGCCGTAGACCGCGCCCGTCGATGGATCGTATCCAGCGAATTCGACTGAACCGGCCGGGTACGACAGGTACAGGTTTCCGTCCGCGAGCTGGCCCGTCGGGGCGGCCGCGGCCTTCGCCTTGGTCTTGCCGGAGCCCTTGGCGTCCGTCTTGCCGCCATCGCCGTCGCCGCTGCCGCCGCCGTCCCCGCGGGTGCCGTACGCGCCGCCCTCGGGGAACCCGGCGCCGGTGGTGGCGCCCGCGGGGACCTGCGGGAACGGTGCGATGGCGTCACGCGGGAAGTTGCGGGCGCCGCGCACGGCCGTGGGGGCGTTGCGGGGCGCCTTGCAGCCGACGTCCAGGCGCGGCTTCTTCTTCGAGGTGTCCTGCGGCCAGCGGTGCTTGACCTTCTCGTAGCCCTGGGTGCAGGCGGGAGGCGCGT
Organism: Actinomadura sp. NPDC048955; assembly: GCF_040649435.1. Classification (NCBI taxonomy): domain Bacteria; kingdom Bacillati; phylum Actinomycetota; class Actinomycetes; order Streptosporangiales; family Thermomonosporaceae; genus Actinomadura; species Actinomadura sp. NPDC048955. The sequence continues at coordinate 128,728 of NZ_JBEZJI010000021.1, read as the reverse complement.
CGATGTTCAGGTCGAGGCCCAGGTGCTGGGTCCCGTCGCCGGGCGTGACGGTGAACGCGCCCGCGACCGTCACCGGGTAGAGGATGAACAGCGACCGCAGGCCGGCCTTGCGGGACGCGATGACCTGGCCGGTGGTGGTGAGGTTGGCCAGCAGGACGGGCAGCGTCGGCGCGAGCTGGTTGATGGCCTTGTGGGTCTCGTCCACCGCGCCCGGCGCGTTGTCGATGGTCTTTCGCAGCGCCGGGTCGTCGTTGCGGAGCGAGGTGGTCAGCGCGTTCAGGTTGCGGGCGAAGCCCTGGATGTTGGCGGCCTGGCCGCGCTGGGTGTCCAGGACGGTCACGCCGTTGTTCAGCAGCCGCTCGGTGTCGGGGTAGGCCTCGTTGGCGGTCTTCAGCAGCCGGTCGGTGTCGTCCAGGATCGACTGCAGGTCCGAGGCGGAGCCGGAGAACGCCTTGTCCAGCTCGTCCACGATGACCCCGAGGTCCTTGGTGTTCACCGAGCCCACGAGGGAGTCGACGTTGCGCAGCAGCTCGGCCGTGGAAACCGGCAGCGTGGTGCGGCTCCGCGGGATGGTGTACGGGTCGCCCTGGTCCATGTAGGGCCCGGACTTCGTGGTGGGCTCCAGGTCGATGTACTGCTCGCCGACCGCCGACCGGTTCGCCACGACGGCCTTGGTGCCCTCGCGCGGGATCCGCTTGCCGCGCTCCAGCAGCAGCTTGACGCGGATGCCGTCCTTGGTCAGCTCGATGGGGCCGACGCGCCCGACCGGGACGCCCCGGTAGGTGACCTCGGCGTTGGTGAACACGCCGCCGGAGTCGGTGAGGTCGACGTAGGCGATGTACTGCTTGCCGAGCAGGTCGCGGCCGATGCCGATGTAGTTGACCGAGACGATCGCCACGCCGACGACGGTGATGACCGCGAAGGCGATGAGCTGGATGATGACGCCGCGCTTGAGGATCACGAGAGGCCCCCCGTCATCAGGGTCCGCAGACCGCCGTCACCGGGGTCGGGGGCGAGCGCGCCCGGCCGTCCCTGGTCGTTCGTGCCGGCCGGCTTCCCTGGGGTCTGTGTGGCGCCGCCGGGCAGGCCCGGCAGCCCGCCCTGGCTCCCGCCGCCGCCCGGCGCCTGCGGCAGGACGCCCAGCGGGGAGTCCGGCAGCGTCACGTTCGGGACCTGGAGCATGCCGCGCATCTGCTTGCCGCTGCCGAGCAGCCCTTCCAGGTCGGTGCCGCCGAGCAGGTTCTGCGCGATGGACTCGAAGTCCAGGTCGACGGTGAGCCGCACGTTGCCGTAGTCGCCCGCGATGACGTTCTCGAACGTGGCGGGGAACGGGAAGGTGATCAGCGTCTCCAGCGACTTCGGCAGGTCCGATCCGGCCTTGTTGAGGTTGCGCAGGATCGTGTCGAGGTCCCGCAGGTTGGCCAGCATGTCGGCCTTGGACTGGTCGATCACGTAGGTGGTGGTGCGGCTGAGCTTGTTCAGCGCGACCAGCATCTTGGTGAGGTCGGCCCGGTTGCGGTTGAGGACGGCGATCGCGGGTCCGGTCTTGTCGATGGTGTCCTGGATCGTCTTGCGCTCGTCGGACAGCTTGCCGGTCAGCCGGTCGATGCTGTCCAGCGCCCGGGTGATCGCGGCGCGGTTCTGGTCCAGCGTCCCGGCGAAGGTGTTCACCCGCTGCAGCACCGACTTGATCGTGGACTCCCGGCCGCCCATCGCGGCCTGCAGCTCGTGGCTGATCGTGGAGACCTGCTCCAGGCCGCCGCCGTTGAGCAGCAGCGACATCGCCGACAGCACCTCTTCGATCTCGGTGCCGCGGGACGTGCGGTTCAGCGGGATCAGGTCGTCGTCGGAGAGCTCCCCGACCGGCGCCTCGTTCTTCGGCGGTTCGAGCTGCACGAACTTCTCGCCGAGCAGGCTGGTCTGGCTGACCGTGGCGATCGCGTTGTCGGGGAGCTTGACGTCGCCGCGGAACTTGACCGTGACGACCGCGTGCCAGCCTCCCTGACCGCCCTGTCCCGTCCCGCCGCCCGGCTCGCCGGCCAGCTCGATCTTCTCGACCTTGCCCACCGACACGTCGTTGACCTTGACCGCCGACTGCGGGACGAGGTCCAGCACGTTCGCGAACTCGATCTTCACGGTGCGCGGGTGCGGGCCGAGGTCGGGGCCGCCGGGCAGCGGCAGCGACTCCACGCCGTTGAACGAGCAGCCCGACAGGGCCGTCACGCCCGCGAGCGCGGCGGCGCCGAGCAGCCGCGCCCCGCCGATCGACCTGCCGATCGACCGCCTGCCGATCGACCGCCTGCTCATCGACCGCCTGCTCATCGGCCACCTCCAGGCAGCAGCGCCGTGATGTCCGTCGGCTTCTTCTGGGTTCCGGTCGCCGCGGTCTTGTTCGTGGTGCTCGTCTTGCCGGACTTGCCGGGCCCGCCCTGCGGTCCGTAGGCGTCCGGCGGGACGGGCACCGGGTCGTAGTGCGTGGTCAGCGCGGTGATCCAGGACAGGTCCAGGCTGAACCCGGTCAGCGCCTTGCCGATCCCGTTGTAGGGCGTGACGAAGTCGAGGCACTCCTTGGCGGGCGTGCCCACCGAGTAGGCCAGCGAGCAGATCCAGTCGGCCAGGTTGTGGAACTGGCGGAAGTTGTCGCGGGTGTGGATCGTGCCGCTGATCGGGTCGTAGGCGCGGGCCAGGTTGTTGACGGCGAGCGGGCCCGCGGTGAGGATCTCGGTGAGCGCGCCCTTCTCCTTCACCAGCACACCGGTGATCTGCGCGAGCTGCCGGACGTTGGCGGCCAGCTCGGTGCGGTTGCCCTTGACGAACCGCTGCACGTTCTTCAGCGTCGGGGCCAGGGTGTTGAGGGCCGCGCTCAGCTCCTCCTTCTCCCCCGCCAGCTGCCCGGAGACGCCGTTGAGGTGCCCGGAGAACGACTTGATCTGCTGGTCGTTGGCCTTCATCGCGTCGGTGATGATCCGCAGGTTCTTGATCGTCTCGGCCACGTCGCCGCGGTCGGTGCTCAGCGTGCTGAGCGCCTTGGACGCGTCGGCGATCGTCTGCCGGATGTCCTCGCCCTGCCCGTCCAGGTTCGCCGCGCCGACCTGGAGCAGCCGCGACAGCGAGCCCTGCTCGCCGTTCGCGCCGGGCGCGTTCGCGCCCTGCGGGCCGAGCGCCTTGGACAGCTCGTTCAGGCTCCCGCCGACCTCGTCGACCTCGACCGGCACCGCGGTGCGGTTCGTGCCCAGCGTCGCGCCGTCGGCCAGGACGGCGCCGCCCTTGTAGACGGGCGTGATCTGGACGTAGCGGTCGGCGACGAGCGTCTGGTTGACGATCACGGCCTGCGCGCCCGCGGGGACCTTGTACTTCGCGTCGTAGCTCAGCTCGACCTTCACCGCGTCGCCGACGGGCTCGACGCTGGTGACCTCGCCGACGGGGATGCCGAGGATGCGGACGTCGGCGCCCTTGTACAGGCCGACCGCCTTGGTGAAGTACGCCGTCATGTGGCGCTGCCCCGGCTCCTGGAGGACCAGCAGGAGCACGGCGGCCAGCACCGCGACGGCGAGGATCGCGCCGCCCAGGCGAAGGATGCTCGTGGAGTTACGCACTGGTGACCTGCCTGCTCACGGGAGGAAGGGCAACGGGTTGTCGCTGTTGCCGGTCTTGCCGGGGCCGGGCGATCCGCCGCCCGGGCGGGCGCCCTGCCTGTTCGTCGTCGCGCCTCCGCCGGACGGGGGGTTCTGGATCGAGGCGGGGATCGGGATCAGGTTCTGGATCCACGAGTCGAACCAGCGGCCGGTGCCCGTCACGTCGGAGAACTGCCGGGCGAAGGGCGCGAACAGCTGGAGGATCCGGTCCAGGTTGTTCTGGTTCTTCAGCAGGATCCGGTTGACCTTGGCCAGGTTGTCCAGCATCGGGCGCAGCTGCCGGTCGTTCTCGTTGATCAGCGCGTTCACCTGCTGCGACAGGGTCACGGTGTTGATCAGCAGCTGGTGGATCACCTCGCGCCTGGCCTGCACCGCCTGGAGCACCTTGTCGCCGTCCTGGACGAGCTTGGCGAAGTCCTGGTTGCGGTCGGCGAGCAGCTTGGAGACGTCCTTGGCCTTGCCGGCCAGCTCGTGCAGCTCGTCGTCGCGGGACGCGACCGTGTTGGACAGCCGGCGCAGCCCCTGCAGGGAGGCCCTGACCTCCTCCGGGGAGTTCTTGAAGGTGTCCGACAGCACGTCGAACGACTTGGCGACCTGCTGCACGTCGATCGCGCCGACGCGCTGGCTCAGCTCGCTGATCGCGGGCACGACCTCGAACGGGGTGTGCGTCCGCTCGATCGGGACGTTGCGGCCGAGCCGCCCGCGCCCGCGCGGGGTGAGCGCGAGGTAGTGCGCGCCGAGCACCGTCTTGATCTTGATGTCGGCCTCGGTGCGGTCGCCGAGCCGCACGCCGTCGTCGACCCGGAAGGTGACCTTGACGTGGTCGCCGTCCAGCTCCAGCCCGGTGACCTTGCCGACCTTGACGCCCGCGATGCGGACCTCCTCGCCGGCCCGCAGCCCGGCCGCCTCCCGGAACGCGGCGGTGTGGGTCTTGCCGCCGGCGATGAACGGGATGTTCTCCAGGTTCATCGCCAGCACCACCAGCACGATGATGATCGCGAACGCGGAGAGCCCGATGGGGACCGGGTTGCGTTCCCGGAACGGGATCCTCATCTACTTGCACCTCGCGTTCTCGTTCACGATCGCCGGCGTCTGGTAGACCGGTCCGCCCGGCAGCCGCACCCGCGCGTCGAGACCGCAGATGTACATGTTGAACCAGGAGCCGTAGGAGGAGATGTTGACCAGCCCCTCCAGCCGCTTCGGCGTCCGCTGCAGGCCCGCGTCGAGCTCCTTGCCGTTCGCGTCGAACGTGGCGGTGAGCTTGCGCAGCCCCGCGATGTCGTTGCGGATGCCGGGGCGGGCGTCGGCGAGCAGGTCCTGCGTGGTGCCGGTCAGATCGTTGATCGCCGCCACCGAGTCGAAGATCGCCTGGCGGTCCCCCGAGACCCCGCTGACGAACCCGCGCAGGTCCGTGATCAGCTGGTTGACCTCGGTGTGCCGCTCGTCGATGGTGCCGAGCACGGTGTTCAGGTTGTCGATCACCTGGCCGATGACCTTGTCCCGGTCGGCGAGCGTGTTGGTCAGCGACGCGACGTGCGCGAGCAGGCTGTTGATCGTCCCGCCCTCGCCCTGGAGCACCTGGATGATCTGCATCGCGAGCGTGTTGACGTCCTTGGGCTCCAGCGCGCGGAACAGCGGCCGGAACCCGTTGAACAGGGTCGTCAGGTCCAGCGCGGGCGTGGTCTGCGCGACGGGAATCGTCCCGCCCGGCCTGAGGTAGTCGTTGGCCTGGCCCGCGCCGTCGGTCAGCGCCAGGTACCGCTGGCCCATCAGGTTGCGGTACCGGATCTGCGCCCGGGTGGACGAGGGCAGCCCCGCCTTGAACACGCTCTCCTTCTGGAGGCTGAACGTCACCTCGGCCTTGTCGCCCCTGTACAACTCGATGTGCTCGATCTGGCCGACCCGGACGCCGGCGACGCGCACGTCGTCCTTGTCGAGCAGGCCCGTCACGTCCGAGAAGATCGCCTTGTAGGTGGTCGTCTCGCGGAACCGCATGTTGGAGATCGTCATCGCCAGCACCCCGGTGGCCAGCGAGGTGACGACCACGAAGATCCCCAGCTTGATCGCCGCACTGGTCGTCCTCACTTGACCGTCACCACCGATCCGTCGCCCAGCAGCGGCCCGAACATCAGCGCCGCGACGTCGGACAGCTGGTCGGCGCGGGTCCGCGTCACCGGTCCGAGCACGTTCTTGATCTTGTCCTTCTCGCTCATCGAGCCCGGGTCGACGAAGACGTTCGACAGCGCCCGGCCGCGGCTCCCGCCGGCGTTCGGGTCATCGGGGTTCTTCCACCACAGGTCGTCCTGCGTGCCGTCCAGCGCGAGGTAGGTCGGGGACGGGACCTTGGGGTTCGGCAGCCCGTAGCAGCGCGGATCGCGCTGGTCCTTCGCCTCCGGCTTGTCCAGCGGGTACTTGTAGCCCGGCACGGGCTTGACGATCTCGACCGTCAGGTTGAAGGTCTTGGACCCGTTGCCGCCGGCCACCCGCTGCGACTCCGGCTTGAGCTTCATCAGCCCGGCGAAGACGCACGGCAGGGACGGCGAGTAGCGGGCGATCAGGTCCAGGCCGTCCCGGTTCGCGATGTTGAAGCCGATGATCTTCGGGGCGTTCTGCCGCATGAACACGTCGCCGTCCTGGGCCAGCGCGGTCGTCGCCGGGATCAGCTGCTCGATCGTGGCCTTCTTGTCGGTGATCGTCCGGCTGGTGACGTTGAGGTTGCGGAGCGTCTGCAGCAGGTCGGGCGCCGCGGCGTTGTAGATGTCGGAGACGTCGGCCAGGGCGTTCAGGTCGTGCACCAGCGTGCCGAGCTGCGGGTTGACCTTCCGCAGCAGCTCGTCGGCCTCCTCCAGGTTCCGGCCGATCTGGTCGCCGCGGCCCTGCAGCGCCGTCGCCAGGGCGTTCAGCGTCGCGTTCAGCTCCGCCGGCTTCACCGCCTGCAGCAGCGGGAGCAGGTCGTTCAGCACCTTGTCGATCTCGACGGCCGCCTGGGAGCGGTCCTGCTGGATCACCTGGCCGGAGCGCAGCCCGAGCGCGCCCGCCTGCGCCGGGATCTCCAGATCCACGTACTTCTCGCCGAACAGCGTCTTCGGCAGCAGCCGCGCCTGCACGTTGCGCGGGATCAGCTTCGCCTTGCCCGGGTCGAGCGCCAGGTGGAGCGTCGCCCCCTGCGCGTCGGCGTCGGTGCCGCGCACCTCGCCGACGATCAGGCCGCGGACCTTCACGTCCGAGTGCGGCAGCAGCTGCAGCCCCGCCCGCTCGCTCCGCACCTTCACGTCGAGCGTCGGCGTGAAGGCCTTGTTGTACAGCGCCACGGTCAGCGCCAGCAGCAGAACGATCACGACGACCATGGACGCGCCGAGGATGCGGAAGCGCAGACGTTCGCCCATCGCCGTCACCCCGCGATCCGGACGCTGGTGGTCGTGCCCCAGATCGCCATGCCGAGCATCAGGTCGACCACGTTGATCACCACGATGCTGGTGCGCACCGCGCGGCCCACCGCCACGCCGACGCCCGCCGGGCCGCCGGAGGCGTGGTAGCCGTAGTAGCAGTGGATCAGCATCACCAGCACCGCGAAGACGATCACTTTTCCGAACGACCACAAGATGTCGTACGGCGGTAGGAACAGATGGAAATAGTGGTCGTAGGTGCCGGTCGACTGGCCGTAGAACATCGTCACGATGACCCGGGTCGCGCCGTAGGAGGCGAGCAGGCCCACGATGTACAGCGGGATGACCGCGATCATCCCGGCGAGCATCCGGGTGGTGACCAGGAACGGCATCGACGGGACGGCCATGACCTCCAGCGCGTCGATCTCGTCGGAGATCCGCATCGCGCCGAGCTGGGCGGTGAACCCGCAGCCGACCGTCGCCGACAGCGCGAGCGCCGACACCAGCGGCGCGATCTCGCGGGTGTTGAAGTAGGACGCGACGAACCCGGTGAACGCGGCCGTGCCGATCTGGTTCAGCGACTCGTAGCCCTGCAGGCCGACCTGGCTGCCGGTGAAGAACGTCATGAACCCGACGATCACCACCGAGCCGCCGATCACCGCGAGGCCGCCGGTGCCGAGGCTCACCTCGGCCAGCAGCCGCAGCACCTCCTTGCGGTACCGGCGCAGCACCCGGAACACCCACGCGAACGCGCCGGCGTAGAACGACATCTGGTGGCCGAAGTCGTCCAGCCGGTCGAGCGGCGCGCTCACCACCCGCCGGGCGGCCTTGCCCGTCTTGCCAGGGGCGGTCATCTACATCCCCTTCGACGGGACGAACTGGAAGTACAGCGTGGAGATCAGGAAGTTCTCCAGGAACAGGAGCATGAACGTGATGACGACGGTCTGGTTGACCGCGTCGCCCACGCCCTTGGGCCCGCCCTTGGCGTTCAGGCCCTTGTAGGCGGCGACCAGGCCCGCGGTGATGCCGAAGACGAACGCCTTGAACTCGGCCTGCAGCAGGTCGGGCAGCTGCGCGATGGCGTTGAAGGACGCCAGGTAGGCGCCGGGGGTGCCGCCCTGGAGCATCACGTTGAAGAAGTAGCCGCCCAGCAGGCCGACCACCGAGACCAGCCCGTTGAGGAACAGCGCGACGAACGCGCAGGCGAGCATCCGCGGCACCACCAGGCGGTGCAGGGGGTTGATGCCCAGCACCTCCATGGCGTCGATCTCCTCGCGGATCTTCCGGGAGCCGATGTCGGCGCACATCGCCGACCCTGCGGCGCCCGCGACCAGCAGCGAGGTGACCAGCGGGCTGGCCTCCCGGACGATCGCGACCACCGCGGTCGCGCCGGTGTAGGACTGCGCGCCGAGCTGCCGGATCAGCCCGCCGACCTGCAGGGACAGCACGCCGCCGAAGGGGATGGCGACCAGCATCGTGGGGACGACGGTGACGCTGACGATGAACCAGGCCTGCTGGATGAACTCGCGCCACTGGAACGGCCACTGGAACATGGCGCGCCCGGTGTCCAGGCACAGGGCGAAGAAGCGGCCCGGTTCCTTGATCGCGACGTTGGCCGCGCCGTCCCCGATCTTGCGGAACGTCGCCGAAGAGCCCCCGCCCTTCCCTGCCCCTCGCTGGTCCGCGCCGATACCAGGAGTGGACATCAGTAGCCTGCACCCGCTCCCGGCCGGCCGGGCGGCGGGTTGCCGGGGAACTGGCCCCCGGGGCCGCCGGGCGGAGGACCGGAGGGCGGCATGGCGCCGGGCGCCCCGTGCGCGCCGCCCGCGGGGGCGCCGACGGGGGTCATGGACGCCACGTACCGCGGCCACTCCTCCACCCAGTTGCGGCCGAGGTCGTCGATGAACGAGCCGGGCGGGGGCGTGACGCCGTGCGCCGCGCACCACGCGCCGGGCGCGTGCATGCCGGTGCGGATCAGCCCGTTGCTCGGCATCTGCTGCGGCGGGATCGGCGGCAGCTTGCCCGGGTCGTGGCCCATCTTCGCCTCGGCCTCCAGCTCGGACTCGTCCTTCTCCTCGGACATGCCGATCGGGCCGATCTTGCTGGCGTTGAGGAACTGCCGGACGACCGGCTCCTCGCTGGACAGCAGCATCTCCCGCGGCCCGAACATCGCCAGGTGCCGCTGGTACAGCAGGCCGATGTTGTCCGGGAGGGTGCGGGCGGTGTTGATGTCGTGGGTGACGATCAGGAACGTCGCGCCGATCTGCGCGTTGAGGTCGATGAAGACCTGGTTCAGGAACGCGGTGCGGACCGGGTCGAGGCCGGAGTCCGGCTCGTCCACCAGCAGGATCTCGGGGTCCAGGACGAGCGCGCGGGCCAGGCCGGCGCGCTTCTTCATACCGCCGGAGATCTCACCGGGAAGTTTGTGCTCGGCACCGAGAAGACCGACCAGGTCCATCTTCTCCATGACGATGCGCTTGATCTCGGACTCGGACTTCTTGGTGTGCTCGCGGAGCGGGAACGCGATGTTGTCGAACAGGTTCATGGAGCCGAACAGGGCGCCGTCCTGGAACAGGACGCCGAACAGCTTCCGGGTGTCGTACAGCTGCGACTCGGGCAGGTAGGGCAGGTCCCTGTCGCCGATCCAGATGTGCCCGCGGTCGGGCTTGAGCAGCCCCACGAGGGACTTCAGGAAGACCGACTTTCCGGTGCCGGACGGACCCAGGAGAACGGAGATCTCACCTGCGGGAATGGTCAGCGACACGTCCTGCCAGATCACCTGGCGGCCGAAGGACTTCGTCAGGCCCTCGACTCTGATCTCGACGCCCACTCGTCACCTTTCGTCCAGGCCGGGGGAATCCCGAACCAATGAGCGAGTAGCACTCAGGCTCTTTCTGTCGTCACACCGCGCTCTGTCTCCACGCCGCGTTCGGTCGTCACACCGCGTGTCCGCCGCATTGCTACCGTCCGGTAGCCGTGACGGGTGCCACCACCGTAGCGGCCCCCCGTCCAAATGGAAGGGGTTCCCACCCAGATCAGCGGCTAAATGCGACGTCGTAAGACAATCGTTACTTACGGCGCCTATGAGACTAGTGGTCCAAGAACCGGAGCCTCAAGACCGGGGTGCCCGGGGACGGCCGCGACCGTGCGGCCCGCCGCACCGCGGAGACGTGAGCGGCCGGGTGTGGCCACAGCGTCAGAACGGGACGCTACGCCGGGGGCGGGAAGCCGCACAACCCGCCGGGGCGCACGGTTTCCCGCAGGCGTTTGTCACCTCAGCACAGAAAACGGACCTTCCCGGCATGGCTCCTCCACGTTCCACGACAAGGCCGCCCACCGGCCGCGGCCGGGCCCCCGCACAAGCAAAAGGAGGCGGCCACCCCATCGGGGTGACCGCCTCCTTGGAGAGCGGTGGAGCCGCGCGGGCTCCGGTGCTCCGGAGCGTCGTTACTTGACGGTGACCGAGGCGCCGGCCTTCTCCAGGGCCTCCTTGGCCTTGTCGGCCGTCTCCTTGTTGACCTTCTCCAGCAGCGGCTTCGGCGCGCCGTCGACCAGGTCCTTGGCCTCCTTGAGGCCGAGGCTCGTCAGGGCGCGCACCTCCTTGATGACCTGGATCTTCTTGTCGCCGGCACCCTCGAGGATGACGTCGAACTCGTCCTGCGCCGGGGCCTCCTCGGTGGGCGCCGGGCCCTGGCCCGGGACGACGGCCGCGACGGGGGCGGCGGCCTTGACGTCGAAGACCTCCTCGAACTGCTTCACGAACTCGGAGAGCTCGAGAAGGGTCATCTCCTTGAAGGCGTCGAGCAGGTCGTCGGTGCTGAGCTTCGCCATGATGATTCCTCCGCTATGGCTTGTGATCTGGGGTGGTACGGAACCGCGGGTTGCCTACTCGGCGGACGCCTCGGCGGCGGGTGCCTCGGCGCTCTCGCCCTCGGCCTCGCGCTTGGCGCGCAGCGCCTCGGCGAGCTGGGCGGCCTGCGTCGGCAGGGCGTTGAACAGCGCGGCGGCGTTGGCCATCGAGCCCTTCATCGCACCGGCCAGCTTCGCGAGGAGCACCTCGCGCGACTCGAGGTCCGCCAGCTTGGTGATCTCGGCCGCGTCCATCGACTGACCGTCGATGAAGCCGCCCTTGATCACCAGCATCGGGTTCGTCTTGGCGAAGTCGCGCAGGCCCTTGGCGGCCTCGACCACGTCGCCGCGGACGAACGCGATGGCCGACGGGCCTTCGAGCAGCTCACGGAACTGCTCGTCGACACCGGCCTCGTTCGCGGCGCGCTTGGTCAGCGTGTTCTTCACCACGCGGAACCGCGCGGTCTCGCCGAGGTTGTCGCGCAGCTCCTTGACCTGCGCGACGGAAAGCCCGCGGTACTCGGTCAGCACGGCGCCGTTGGAGCTCTCGAACTCGTTCTTGAGCTCGGCGATCGCCGCGTCCTTGTGGGCCTTGGCCATAGCCCTCCTTCCGATTACCTGGGTGGTCCGACCCGCGCCGCAGTCCGCTGGACGAACTGGGGCGCCGATCCACCAAAAAACGCCCCGGCGCAGGCGCACGGGGCGTCCAGGCACGGCACAGAGGCCATGCGGGAAGCTCTCGTCTCACCTACGCAGGCCGCCCGAACAGAGTCGGGTCCTTCGGTCACCTCGCGGGAGGTGACGACCGGCGGTCTTCGGCATCGGACAGCATACGCGGCCTCGCTGAACGAGGCCAAATCGGGAGACGGAGCGAGGGACCGCGCCCCGGACGGGGTGCGGTCCCTCGGTCGCGCTCAGGCCCGGGTCAGGCGCCGGGCGTCCCGGTGCCGCCGCCGAGCCGGCCCATGATCTCGCCGAAGTCCGTGACCTCGCTCGCCGGCGGTTCGGTGACCTGCACCGGCTTGCCGTAGTCGCGGTACTTCATCGTCATGGTCATGTCGCCCTGCGTCGACTCCGTCGACTTCATCGTCATCTGGCGCGGCAGCTGCTGACCGTCCACCCACAGGTCGAAGTGCATGGCCTGCAGTCCCGTCGTGCCGAGGCTCTTGCGGTAGGCCTCCCGCGTCTCCGGGGACAGCTTGGCGACCGCGTCCTCCATCCGGTACGTGCCGGTGTAGTGGGTCGTCTGGACGCCGTCGATCGTCTCCTTGCCGACCTCGCGCGCGTCCTTGGACGCCGTCAGCATCTTGGTGTTCTGCACCGGGTCCATCTGCCGGGACTGCTGGAGCAGCTCGTCGATGTTCATCCCGGACTTGGCGCCCAGCTCGTCCAGCGAGATCTTGATCCACGGCTTGGACCCGCCGCCGAGCTGGGACAGCATCGGCATCTTCATGTACATGGTCCGGCCGACGAGCCGCTGCTCCATGCCGGACGTCGACTTGCCCGCGACCGTCATCTGCCCGAAGTTCATGCTGTAGGCCAGATCGGGCTTCGTGCGGTACTGCATCGTGCCGTTCATCGACACGTCGCCCGTCGACGAGCCGGTCATCTTCATCGTCAGGTCGGCCTGGAACGAGTCGATCTTGCCGGTCTTCTCGGCGGCCTTGCCGAGGACCTGCGCCGCGGACAGCCGCAGTCCCTTGCCGGCGTCGTCCACCGTCTTCCCGGCGTCCCCGAGGCAGCCGGTCAGCGAGAGGGCGAGGCCGGTGGCCAGCGCCGTGCCTGCCGCGAAACGACGGATCATCAGGGGGTTCTCCTTGGTCTCCTTGGCACCCAGCAATGGGGCCGAACGGTACATCAGACGCAAACGACCCCGCTGAGGTTCACCGTTCTCAGTTGCCGCCGAGGAGACCCTGGAGGGACAGCTGCCCCACCTGGTCGGACGGGGGCGTGTTCACCTTGAACGACTTGCCGTAGTCGCTGTACAGGACGGTCACCGAGCCGTTCTCGCCCTGCGAGCCGGTCGCCTTGGAGACGAGCTTGCGCGGCAGGTTGTCGCCGTCCGTCCACAGGTCGAAATTGATCTTGCCGTTGGCGCGGTCCTTCGGCAGCCACTGCTGCACCTTCGTGCGAGCCTGCGCGTCCAGCCGCTTCAGCGCCTCGTCGACGGTGACCGTCCCGGCGTAGTGCGTCGTCTTGACGCCGTCGACCGTCTCGGTGCCGACCCTGCGGGCGTCCTTGGAGCCGGTGAACATCTTGGTCTGCTCGGCGGGGTCGACCTTCTGCACCTGGTCGACCAGGCCCCGGACGTCGAAGCCGGTCCGCTGCTGCATCTGGTTCACGTCGATCTTCACCCACGGCTTGCCGCCGCTGACGAACTGCGCGAGCTGCGGGACCTTCGCGTACAGCACGTTGCCGGTGAAGACGGCCTGGCCCTTGGCGCCTGGCATGCTCTGCCCGTTCTGGCTGAAGTCGTCCAGCTTCGCGCTGAACTCCAGCGACGGGCGCAGCCGGAACTGCCCGTTGGCGTGGACCTTCCCGCCGCCGTCACCGGTGCCCGTCACCGTCAGGTCGGCCTTGAACGTGTCGGCCTTGCCGGTCTTCTCGGACGCCTTCAGCAGCGCCTGGTTCGCGCTGAGCTTCATGTTGCCGGTGTTGTTCTCCGACCCGTCCCCGTTGCATCCGGACAGGAGGAGCGCGGCGCCCACGGCGGTGCCGCCGGCGGCCACCACGAATCGTCGGTTCATGAGGGTTGAGCCTCCCTTGTCGCCCTGCTGGTGTTCCCAGTCTCTTCGGGCGCTAACGGCGCGGCATCCCCCGGTGGTACGAATGGGGCCCCTCGCGGTACGACCAACGGCGTAGCCGCCCCCTGGCCCGACGTCAGGGTGATCCGGCCTCGCGAACCCGCGTCAGCGGAAGGAACCGAAGGTCATCGACCCGGCGAGCCCCGCGCCGGGCGCCTGCGCGCTGAGGCTGATCGTGGTCGGGCGGGCCTCGCTGTCGGCCAGCAGATCGAGCCCGCATCCGGTGTCGTCCGGCACCCACTTGCGGAACGCCGTCGCCGCGTCCTGCGGCAGCAGCCCGTACACGCCTCCCATGAGCGCCTGCGCGGTGAAGCGCGTCAGCCCGGCGGCGTCCGGCTCGCCCGCCGTCATGCCGGGCAGCGTCCCGATCATGAAGGTGAACTGCCGGGGGTCGGAGCCGTTCTGCAGGGTGCCCAGCTGCGCCGGGGTCAGCGTGGACCGCGTCCACTTCTGCCCGTCGAACCCCTTGAGCGTGCTCCCCTGGACGATCACCTTCTGGGTGACCTTGGACAGCTCGCCGCCCTTCATCGTCTGCGTGACGCCGGTGGCGCTCATCGCGAACTTCGGCCACAGCGTGAACGAGGCCGTCTCGGTGGCGTGCCGGTAGTCGCCGTCCGACCCGACCGTCACCTTCATGTCCGTCTTGCGGGTGAAGGAGTGCAGGCTGGGGCCGGGCTGGGGCGGCGCCGTCGGCAGGCCGTGCGCGGCGCCCCCGTTTCCGGGCGCGCGCGTTCCGGGACGCGCGCTCGCGCCCGGGGCGGCCCCCGGTCCCGGCGCACCGGGCGTGCCCGGGGAGACCGTGGCGGACGCGGCGCCGTTCGGGTTGGCGGGGTCGCGCTGGGCCATCGCCGCGGAGGGAGGCAGCGCCCCCGAGTCCTTGGGCGAATCGCCCCCGATCTTCACCACCATCAGGATCGCCGTGGGCACGACGGCCACCGCGGTCACGGCGGAGATGGCGATGGCCCGATCGGTACGACGCTTCACGCGGCAATTCAACACCAGGTTCCTCGCCGGTAACAAAACAATCGGATACCAAATTGTCCGGTTGCGGACTCCGAGCCGTGTATCCGCCCTTTCAGGGGCTTTCGGGGCGATCGGTCAGCGCGGCGCGGAGGGCGGACTTGCGGATCTTGCCGGTGCCGGTGCGGGGCAGGGCCGCCACGAACTCGACGCGCCGCGGCGTCTTGAAACCGGCGAGCCGGGCGCGGCAGGCCGCCGTCAGGTCCTCCTCCCGCGGCGGGACGCCGTCCGGCACGATCACCGCGCAGACCGACTGGCCCCAGCGCGGATCGGGCAGCCCCACCACCGCGACCTCGCCGACCCCCGGGACCGTGCGCAGGACGTCCTCGACCTCGCGCGACGAGACGTTCTCCCCGCCCGTGATGATCACGTCCTTGAGCCGGTCGGCGAGGTAGAGGTAGCCGTCCCCGTCCACGCGGCCCGCGTCGCCGGTGCGGAACCAGCCGCCCGCGAACGCCTCGGCGGTCGCCTCGGGATCGTCCCAGTACCCGTCCGCCGTCTGCGCTCCCCGGACGGCGACCTCGCCCTGCGCGCCGGGCGGCAGCCGCGACCCGTCCTCGCCGATCACGGCGATCTCCACGCCGCCGGCCGGACGGCCCGCCGACGCCGCCAGCTCCGGCCTCCCCGCGACCGCGGCGCGGTGGTCCGCCGGGGACAGGAACGTCGCGTTGCCGGACAGCTCGGTCATGCCGTACCCCTGGTTCAGGTCGCAGCCGAGCACCGCGTCCGCACGGCGCAGCAGCGGCACCGGCATCGGCGCCGAACCGTACGCGATCACCCGGACGGTGGCCCGCAGCGCCTCCAGCGCCGCCGGGTCCCCCTCAAGGTGGGACAGCAGATCCTCCAGCATCGTCGGGGCGAGCGACAGGTTCGTGACACCGTGCCGGCGCGCCGCGTCCACCAGGACGGCCGGACCGAACCGGCGCATCACGACGGCATGCCGCCGGAACAGGTGATGCAGGACGACCTGGTAACCCGCCACATGGCACAGAGGGAACGGCGTGCAGAACACGTCGTCCGGCAGAACGGGACGCCCCGACGCCGTGACCGCGACGCCCGCGAGCAGGCTCCTGTGGGTGAGCCGCACGCCCTTCGGCCGGCCGGTCGTGCCGCTGGTGAACATCAGCCAGGCGACCTCCCCCGGATCACGGTCGCCCTCCGGTGAGGGGGCCGGGCCGTCCCAAGGAAGGTCGGCGACGTCCACGAGCGGCGGATGGTCAGGGGGAAGCCCTCCCTCGCGGGCCAGCCTCTCCAGCAGCTCCGGCTCCCCGATGACGAGCTCGGCGCCGCAGCGGACGACCTGGTCGGCCCACTCGCGCGGATGCAGCCTCTGGTTGAGCGGCACCAGGATCCTGCCTTCGCGCGGGACCCCGTAATAGGCCGCCACGTACTCCAGCCGGTTGTGCGCGAGCAGCGCCACCCGCGCCCCAGGAGAGCACCGCACGGACAGGTGGGCGCTAAGCGCGTCCGTCCAGGCGCGCAACTCCCGGAACGTCCACGTCGTGCCGTCGACCGACAGCGCCGGAGCCTCGGGGGCGTCCTCCGAGGCCGCGGCGAGCACGTCGTACAGCCGGTGGACGTCCCGACGCCGCGTCCCGCCCATCGCATCCCCTTCGCCGACGATCCGAGCGCCGAATCTAGCGGCGGAGCAGAGGTCGGGGCCGGTCGCGTCCCGCTGAACGCGACCCGGAAACGCGGCCCGGTGAAAAGCGAACAGGGCGCCCCCCGTACTGGGGAGCGCCCTGTTCGGCGTTCTGTGCCGGGCTCGATCAGGCCTCTTCGAGCTCGGCCGTCAGGTTGCGGACCGCGTTCGGGTCCACCGGGATGCTCGGGCCCATCGACGTGGTCAGCGCCGCCTTCTTGACGTACCGGCCCTTCGCGGCGGACGGCTTGAGACGCTGGATCTCGTCGACCGCCGCGGCGTAGTTCTCCACCAGCTGGCGCTCGTCGAAGGACGCCTTGCCGATGATGAAGTGCAGGTTCGCGTGCCGGTCGACCCGGAACTCGATCTTGCCGCCCTTGATGTCGGTGACGGCCTTCGACACGTCCATGGTGACCGTGCCGGTCTTCGGGTTCGGCATCAGGCCGCGCGGACCGAGCACCCGGCCGAGCCGGCCGACCTTGCCCATCTGGTCCGGCGTCGCGACCACGGCGTCGAAGTCCAGGAAGCCGCCCTGGATCCGCTCGATCATGTCGTCCGAACCGACGATGTCGGCGCCCGCGGCCTCGGCCTCCTGCGCCTTGGCGCCGACGGCGAAGACGAGCACGCGGGCCGTCTTGCCGGTGCCGTGCGGCAGGTTGACCGTGCCGCGGACCATCTGGTCGGCCTTGCGCGGGTCGACGCCCAGCCGCATGGCGACCTCGACGGTCGCGTCGAACTTGGTGACCGCGGTCTCCTTGGCCAGCTTCACGGCCTCGACCGGGCTGTACAGCCGCTCCCGGTCGATCTTCTCCGCCGCGGCGCGGTAGCCCTTGCTGCGCTTCATGTGCGTTCCTCCAGTCGGAACTCGTGGTCGGGGCCAGCGCCGGCCCTCCCACTGGGACGTCTTACTTGACCTCGATGCCCATCGACCGCGCGGTGCCGGCGACGATCTTCTCGGCGGCGTCGAGGTCCTTGGCGTTGAGGTCGGGCATCTTGGTCGTGGCGATCTCACGGACCTGGTCGCGGGTGACCGAGCCGACCTTGGTCTTGTGCGGCTCGCCGCTGCCCTTCTCCACGCCCGCGGCCTTCAGGATGAGCTGCGCGGCCGGCGGGGTCTTGGTGACGAAGCTGAACGACCGGTCCTCGTAGATGGTGATCTCTACGGGGATGACGTTGCCGCGCTGGGCCTCCGTGGCAGCGTTGTACTGCTTGCAGAAGTCCATGATGTTGACGCCGTGCGGACCGAGCGCGGTACCGACCGGCGGCGCCGGGGTGGCCTGGCCGGCCTGCAGCTGGACCTTCACCAGAGCGGCGACTTTTTT
Source organism: Actinomadura sp. NPDC048955 (assembly GCF_040649435.1). Lineage (NCBI taxonomy): Bacteria > Bacillati > Actinomycetota > Actinomycetes > Streptosporangiales > Thermomonosporaceae > Actinomadura > Actinomadura sp. NPDC048955. The sequence goes on along the minus strand of NZ_JBEZJI010000021.1, from coordinate 111,070 downwards.
CCTCTTGGGAGGCATGCCTCTCCCTCGTGTTCCGTTTCACGTGGTCCCGACTCCCGGAGACCGGGCAACACGGCGGGCGGAACTGGACCGCCGCGTTGGGACCTTGACCGACCCCGCGTCCCCGCGTGCGCGGGCGCGAATCCGCGTTCTCACGAGCGCGGCGACATCGTCGGGGCCATCCCCCGCGTCGCGCGGGGGTCGTCGATGTCCCGCGTCCGAAGACCGGGACAAGGACCTGAGCGTCCCCGCGTGCGCGGGGACGACCCGTTCAGGATACGACCTGATCGAGGCGGCTCGGTCAGATCTTGGAGACCTGGTTGAACGAGAGCTCGACCGGCGTCTCGCGACCGAAGATCGAAACCAGCACCTTGAGCTTCTGCTGCTCGGCGTTGATCTCGTTGACGGTCGCGGGGAGGGTGGCGAACGGACCGTCCATGACGGTGACCGACTCGCCGACCTCGTAGTCGACGGTGGCGGGGGCCTTGGCCTGCTCCTTGGCGGCCTTGGCGACGCCCTCCTCCGGCTCGGGGGCCAGCAGGTTGGCGACCTCGTCCAGGCTGAGCGGGGACGGCTTGTTCAGCAGGCCGACGAACCCGGTGACGCCGGGGGTGTTGCGGACCGCGGCCCACGACTCGTCGGTGAGCTCCATGCGGACGAGGATGTAGCCCGGCAGGACCTTCTCGTTGACCTTCTGGCGCTTGCCGCCCTTGATCTCGGTCACCTCGTGCTGCGGGACCTCGATCTGGAAGATGTAGTCCTCCATGTTGAGGGTCTGCGTCCGGGTCTCGATGTTGGTCTTGACCCGGTTCTCGTAGCCCGCGTAGGAGTGCACGACGTACCAGTCGCCCGGCTGGAGCCGGAGCTGCATCTTGAAGTCGGCGTAGGGGTCGACCGGCGGCGCGGCGGCGGCCTCGTCCTCCCCGGCCTCCTCCTCGGCGTCCTCGCCCTCGACGGACTCGGCGAGCTCGGCGGCGCCCTCGGCCGCGTCCGGCGCGGGGCCCTCGCCTTCGAGCTTCGTGTCCGCGGGCTCGGCGTCGCCGGCGGAGACGACCGCCTCGGCCGTCTCGTCGGCGGGCTCAGCCGCCTGGTCGGCCGCAGCAGCCGCAGCGGACTGGGCCTCTTCAACGGCCTCGTCGTAGGGCTGTGAGGACTCGGACACGGTCAACTCTTCTCTCGGTCTGCGGTGATGGACTTGCGAAGGTACGGCGGGGCCCGGCGCCCGGGCCGGGCGGCGCGGCGTCAGCCGAAGAGCTCGTAGATGCCCTTCTGCAACCCGTAGTCGACGCCGGAGACGAGCGCGACCATGACCAGCACGAACACCAGCGAGACGGTCGTGTAGGTGACCAGCTCCCGCCGCGTCGGCCAGATGACCTTGCGCAGCTCGGCGATGATCTGGCGCACGAACAGCGCGGGCGAGGTCCGCTTGGAAGGGGCCTTCTTCTTGCCCTTGCCCTCGTCCTTGGCCTCGGGCTCGTCGCGAGTCTCAGTCGCCATTTGCCGCCGTTCACCTCATAGGTCGTGATTCAACCACCCTGTGGTTGCCGCGCGGTCCCGTGCCGCGGAGTGCCACGGCGACGCCATGGCGCGGCCGGTACGGGTGCGCGCACCGCACCTCGCAGGGCAGGAGGGACTCGAACCCCCAACCGCCGGTTTTGGAGACCGGAGCTCTACCAATTGAGCCACTGCCCTTCACTTCTCCGGCTAAGGAGAAACCCGACCACAGGACCGGGTGGTGCCGGGTCCCAGCTTACGGCCTGATCGGTGCCCGCGTGCGGACAGGCTCGTATACCGGCGACACGTCACTTGGAGGAGGAGTCTACGTGCCGGAGGGGCCCGCGTCGAACCGGATATCGGGGGGCCGCCGGGAGGCCGCGGCGGCGACCCGTCCGACCGGCCCGGATATATGGCTGCGGGTCCCGGTGCGCCGTCTGTAACGATAGGGGCATGAGCATCGACCGTCCTCGCATCTCCAAGCGCATCGCCGCGATATCCGAGTCCGCCACGCTGGCCGTCGACGCCAAGGCCAAGGCGCTGAAGGCGGCGGGCCGCCCGGTCATCGGGTTCGGCGCGGGCGAGCCCGACTTCCCGACGCCCGACTACATCGTCGAGGCCGCGGTGACCGCCTGCCGGGTGCCGCGCTTCCACAAGTACACGCCCGCCGGCGGGCTGCCCGAGCTGCGCGCCGCGATCGCCGAGAAGACCGAGCGCGACTCCGGCTACCGGGTCGACGCGTCCCAGGTCCTGGTGACCAACGGCGGCAAGCAGGCGGTGTACGAGGCGTTCGCGGCACTGCTCGACCCGGGCGACGAGGTGATCGTCCCGACGCCGTACTGGACGACCTACCCCGAGTCGATCAAGCTGGCGGGCGGGGTGCCCGTGGACGTCGTCGCGGACGAGACCACCGGCTACAAGGTGAGCGTCGAGCAGCTGGAGGCGGCCCGCACCGACCGGACGAAGGTGCTGCTGTTCGTCTCGCCGTCCAACCCGACGGGCGCGGTCTACAGCCGCGACGAGATCGAGGCTATCGGGCGCTGGGCCGACGGGCACGGCCTGTGGGTCGTCACCGACGAGATCTACGAGCACCTCGTGTACGGGGCCGCCGAGTTCCACTCGATGCCCGTGGTGGTGCCGGAGCTGGCCGACCGGACGCTCGTCCTGAACGGGGTCGCCAAGACCTACGCGATGACCGGCTGGCGGGTCGGCTGGCTGGTCGGCCCGGCGGACGTGGTGAAGGCCGCGCAGAACCTCCAGTCGCACGCGACGTCCAACGTGGCGAACGTGTCCCAGGCCGCCGCGCTCGCCGCGGTGACCGGCGACCTGTCGGCGGTCGCGGAGATGCGCAAGGCGTTCGACCGGCGCCGGCAGACGATGGTGCGGATGCTGAACGAGATCCCGGGCATGGTGTGCCCCGAGCCGGAGGGCGCGTTCTACGCCTACCCGTCGGTCAAGGCGCTGCTCGGCAAGCAGCTGCGCGGCAAGCGCCCGGAGACGTCGGTGGAGCTGGCCTCGCTGATCCTGGAGGAGGCCGAGGTCGCCCTGGTGCCGGGCGAGGCGTTCGGCACGCCGGGCTACTTCCGCCTCTCCTACGCGCTGGGCGACGACGACCTGGTCGAGGGCGTCTCGCGCGTCGCGAAGCTGCTGTCCGAGGCGAGCTGACCTCGACGGGCACGCCGCCCGCGCGGAACCGCGAACACGGCGTACACGAAACCGGCCCCGGGCGCACAAATCCCGGGGCCGGTTTCGTGTGGGACGGGTTCCGCCGGTTCCCGTCCCAGGAGGTCCGGCGGGACGTCCCGCGCACGGCCCCTCTCCGCCGTGGGACGCCCCGCCGGAACGGGGTTCAGGGGCGCACGCCCTCGGCGATGCGCATGAGCCGGTCCTTCGCCGGGCCGGAGGCGGTCACGGTGACGCCGACGCCGTGCCGCGCAAGCCAGGAGATCTGCCGCGCCGAGTCGGCGCGGTCGCCGGTCAGCGCGGGCATGCCGTGGACGGACGTGCGGCGGGGGATGCCGGTCACGCGCAGCAGGTCCTGCGGGCCGGTCAGCTTGCCGCCCTTCACCAGGGCGATCTCCACCCAGCCGTCGGCGCCGCGCCAGGTGCACGTCGTGGTCGTGCGGTCCGCGCCGCCGCCGCCGGAGACCACGCACGGACCGGCGGCGGCCAGGCCGTCCGGCAGGTACGTGATCCACTTCGGCAGCGCGTCCACGATGCCGCCCGCGCCCGGCGTGGCCGGGGTCTCCCCCGGGGCGGACGAGCCGCGCGGCTCCGGCTTCTGCGAGGCTCCTGCCTCGGACCTCCCCTTAGGAGACGGGGACCCGGGGAGGCCCGAGGCGGGAGGTCGCTCCGGCAGCCGGAGGGCCGAGACGGTGTTGCTGGGACGGGTCGTCTCGGTGTCCCCGGCGGGTGTGGCCCGGAACGACTGATAGGTGGGCACGAGGGCCAGGGCCGCGACCGAGGCGGCCGCGACGCCGGCGGCCGCGTGAAGGCGGGCCTTGCGGCGGCGGTGGCGCCGCTTCACGTCGGTGACGAGCGACGAAGACGCGGTCGCCCCGGCCACCTGCTCGGCCATGGCCTTCCGCAGTTCACTCTCCAGATCCATCGCTCATCTCCCCAGTGGAGCCAGGTTCTTGCCGAGGCGCTCCCGGAGCCTGGCCAGCCCCCGGGACGCCTGGCTCTTCACCGTTCCGACCGAACAGCCGAGAGCCTGGGCGGTCTCCGCCTCCGAAAGGTCCTCCCAGAAGCGCAGGACCAGCACGGCGCGCTGCCGCGGGCCGAGCTTGCGCAACTCCTCCATGAGGGTCCCCCTCAGTTCGACGGAATGGTTCGGCGAGTCGGTCTGCGTCTCCGGGAGCCTCGCCATCTGGATCTCCCGGAGCACCTTCCACCGCCGGGACCGGCTGATCACCAGGTTGACCAGGATCCGGCGGACGTAGGGTTCGGGATCGCTGCCCGCCTCCAGCCGGCCCCAGTGGCGGTAGGCCTTCTCGAGCGCGGTCTGCAGGATGTCCTCGGCGTCCTGCCGGGCCCCGCACATCAGTGCCGCGGTGCGCAGCAGGGCATCGCCGCGTGCCGCCACGAACTCCACGAACGACTCGTCGTCTCGACGCCCCACAGTGCTCCGTCCCGGCTAGAGCGGTTCCGGCAGTTTCGTGCTGTCGGGGCGGGCGGCCTCCGCGCCAGGGCCGCCCGCCCACGCCTGTGTTGTGTTAGCTGAGTTGCTGTTGTCCTGGTTCGCTACCGGGTGTCAGCCGGCCTTGTGCAGGGCGGCGGCCAGGTCCTTCGTCCCACCGGCCAGGACGGGGCTGCCGTTGACGAACAGCGAGGAGCCGTTCGGGTCGAACAGCAGCACGCCGTTGCCGTTCGGGCTCTGCCAGGCGGCCACGCCGGCGATGGTCAGCGGGGTGCCGCCCTGGGGCAGGCCGAGCGCCTGGCGCAGCTGCTCCTGCGTCATGCCGGCGCGCGTCTTGATCGTCTCGACGGTGAGCCACTGGCCGGCCTTGCCGGTCCACTTCTGCGTGACGGCGCAGATCTGCGCCTTGCGCAGGTCGGCGGAGCCGGGGACGGCCGACACGTAGCGCAGGCCCTTGGCGGTCATGACGGTCTTCTCGACGGTGCTGCCGACCTTCACGGCTGGCTTCAGCGTGCTGCAGTCGAGCTTGGGCAGCGCGGGCAGGGCGGGCTTGGCGGGCGCGCCGGGCACCTTCGCGTTCGGCTTGGCGGCGGGGGCGCCGCCGGGCAGGTCGCCGGTGGACGGCACGCAGGTCGGCAGGTCCGCCGGGACGCCGGGCTTGGCGGGAACGCCGGGCTTCGCCGGAACGCCGGGCTTGGCGGGGAGGGTCGTGCCGTCCGGGAGCTTCGCGCCGGGGAGCTCGGCGCCCGGGATGCCGGTCTGCGGCAGGTCCTTGCCGGGGACGCCCGTCTTCGGCAGCTGGCCCTGCGGCAGGTTCTTGGTCGCCGGGTTCTGCTTGAGGTGCTGCTCGACCTGCTTCTTCACCCCGTCGGCGGGGACCTTGGGCAGCTCGGGCTTGGCGGGAAGCTTCGCCGGGATGCACGTCGGGAGGCCCTTGGGCGCGGCGTCCTGCAGCTTGCGCTCCACGGCGGGGGCCTTGGAGCCGCTCGACTGGAGGCCGGCCTCGTGGTGGGAGCCGGTCATGGCCCACGTCGCGCCGCCGCCCACGGCCACGGTCCCGACGGCGGACGCTGCGATCAAGGCGGCCTTCAGCGTGATCATCGTGATTCCCTTCTGACGGGGGGTCTTGCTCGGGGGGTGTTGCTCAGGAGTGCCTGTCTCTCTCTGGCGCCCCTCGTATACGCACGGTGCCGGTGGGGGGTTGCACGGGATTCCAAACTTTTTTCGGGGATGCCCATGGGGCGTGATGGCCGCCGCGTGTCATGCGAGGTAGTCCGGTGTGGTGATCCTGCCGGGGCGGGCGTTCGAGGAGGACGATGATCCGGCAACATTGGCTCATGGAGGCCCGTACCGTTTCAGCCCGTCCGGCCGAGGACCGTTCCATGCCGGACCCCCGGGAGCCCGTGCCCGCACGCGGTCCCGCCCGCCCGGACGTGGCCCTGCTCCCCAAGGCGCATCTGCACCTTCACTTCACCGGGTCGATGCGGCACTCCACGCTAGTGGAGCTCGCCGACCTGCACGGCGTCCATCTGCCGGACGCCCTCGTCGAGGACTGGCCGCCCCGGCTGCACGCCACCGACGAGCGCGGCTGGTTCCGTTTCCAGCGCCTGTACGACATCGCCCGCTCGGTCCTGCAGACACCGGACGACCTGCGCCGGCTGCTGCGCGAGACCGCCGAGGACGAGGCCGCGGAGGGATCGGGCTGGCTGGAGATCCAGGTCGATCCGAGCGGGTACGCGGCGCGCTTCGGCGGGCTGACCCCGACCGTGGAGCTGGTGCTGGACGCCGCGCGCGACGCGTCGGAGGCGACCGGCGTCGGGATCGGCGTGGTGATCGCGGCGAACCGGACCCGGCACCCCCTGGACGCCAAGACCCTCGCCCGGCTCGCCGTGCGCTACACCGGCAAGGGCGTCGTCGGGTTCGGCCTGTCCAACGACGAGCGGCGGGGCCGCGCTTACGACTTCGAGGGCGCGTTCCGGATCGCCAAACGCGGCGGCCTGCTGTCGGACCCGCACGGCGGCGAGCTGCTCGGCCCGGCGAGCGTCCGCGAGTGCCTGGAGACGCTGGAGGCCGACCGGATCGGGCACGGGGTCCGCGCCGTGGAGGATCCGCGGCTCCTGGAGCGCATCGTGGACCGCGGGGTCACGCTGGAGGTCTGCCCGGCGTCGAACGTGGGTCTCGGCGTGGCGGCGACGGCATCGGACGTCCCGCTGCGGCGGCTGTTCGAGGCGGGCGCGTCGATCGCGCTCGGCGCCGACGACCCGCTGCTGTTCGGCTCGCGGCTGGCGCGCCAGTACGAGCTGGCCCGCACCGACCACGCGTTCACCGACGCCGAACTGGCGGAGCTGGCCCGGCAGTCGATCCGGGCCTCGGCGGCGCCGGACGACGTGCGGCGCCGGCTGCTGGCGGGCGTCGACGCCTGGCTCGGCGACGGAACCGCGTGACCGGCCGCGTGACCGGTCGCGTGGACCGTCACTGCGGCGGTCGCGTGGCCGGGCGCCACAGGCCCCGGCGGTCGAGGTGGGATACCAGCAGTTCCCCGGCCCGGACGATGTGGGCGCGCATCTCCTCGCCGGCCGTGCGGGCGTCCCCGTCCCGGAGCGCCGCCAGGATCCGCCCGTGGTCGCGGACGGCGACGTCCGGCCAGTCGGCCAGCCGCCCGTACAGGCCGCGCGGCACGTACCGGGCGGCCGTGCCGAGCGACCAGGCGAGCTTCGGCGAGTCCGCGGCCAGGTTGATCTCCCGGTGGAAGTGGTGGTTGCGCTCCTCCATCAGGTCGGGGCGGCGCGCGGCCTTGTCACGTGCCAATGCCTGCTGGAGGCCGTCCAGCCGCCCCAGGGCGGCGGGGCCGATCCGGGACGCGGCGCGCACGGTCAGCTCGGCGGCGATGCCCGCCTGCACCCAGAACAGGTCCTGGACGTCGCGTTGCGACAGCGGCGCGACGACGAACCCGCGCCGCGGCTCCAGGACGACGAAGCCCTCGCTGCGCAGCGACTTCAGCGCCTCCCTGACGGGTGTGACGCTGATGCCGAACTCCAGGGCCAGCCGTTCCAGCCGCAGGTGGTCGCCGGGCCGGATGCGCCCGTCCATGATCAGTTCGCGGATGCGGGCGGCGGCCTCGTCGCTCAGCTGGAGCCGCGCGCCGAGCGCCTGCCGCGGCGGGGGGAGGGAGGCGGGTAGGGCCACGGTGGTAACTCCCGTCCGGCCCCTGCCGCGGTGGAGCCTCACCGTCGCTCAGGGGCCCTGGAAAGAGTGTTCCCGCCGCGTCACGCGGTGATGCCCTCGATCAGCAGCAGCACGCCGAAGACGGCGAACCCGGCGGCGGCGCCGTACTTGATGACCCGCTCGGGCAGCCTGCGGCCGAGCATCTGGCCGACGACGATGGCGAGCGCGTCGGCGGCGACCATCCCGACCGTCGAGCCGAGCCACACGCCGGTCAGCCCGGCGAGGCCGCCGTGGTCGGCGGCGAGGGTGACGGTGGCGAGCATCGTCTTGTCGCCCAGCTCGGCGAGGAAGAACGCCCCGCCGACGGCGAGGATCGCCGATCCGGTGGCGCGCCGCGCCTTGTCCCGCTCGTCGTCGTCCAGCTTGTCGCCGCGCAGCGTCCACAGCGCGAAGCCGAGGAACGCGACGCCGGCGATGATCGAGATCGGGCCGGTGGGGAGCGCGGCGCCGAGAGCCGCGCCGAGGGCGACGCTGGCCAGGTGGACGATCGCGGTCGCGGCCGTGATGCCGATCAGCACCGGAAGCGCCCGGAATCGGGTGGCGAACGTCATGGCCATGAGCTGGCTCTTGTCGCCCAGCTCGGCCACGAAGATCACAGCCAGGCTGATGAGGAAGGCGGTCACCGGTTCCCTTTCGCTCGTGCTGCCGGGCGAAAGGGCGGGGGCTCGCGCGCACGACCTCGGCCCGGCATGACTGCCAGGCCGAAGGTCTCGTCCGCCGCGATGTGAACCGGGCCCGCGTGACCGGGCGCCGTCGGCGGCGCCAGTGTGTCGACCACGCGATTGGGACTACTCCCCCTCGACGCCGTCCACCCTACCAACGAGGCCGGGGCGGCCCCGCGGTCAGAGGGTCACACCGACCATGACGGGCTCGTTGACCAGCTCGACGCCGAACGCGTCCTTGACGCCGCCGCGGACCTCGCGGGCCAGCGCGAGCAGGTCGGCGGTGCTGGCGCCGCCCGGGTTGGTGAGGGCGAGGGTGTGCTTGGTGGAGATGCGGGCCGGTCCGCGCGCGTGCCCCTTGGCGAACCCGGCGCGGTCGATGAGCCAGGCGGCGGACGTCTTCACCCGGCCGCCCGCGTCCGGGTAGCGCGGGAACGTCGCGTCCGGGCCGAGGCGCTCGGCCACACGGCGTTCGAGCCCGGCGAGCTGGTCCGGGTCGAGGATGGGGTTGGTGAAGAAGGAACCGGCGCTGCGGGTGTCGGGGTCGGCCGCGTCCAGGACCATGCCCTTGCCCCGCCGCAGTTCGAGGACGGCGTCGCGGGCCTCCTTCAGCGTGACCCGGTCCCCCGGCTGGACGCCCAGCCTCCGCGCGAGCTCGGCGTAGGCGATGGGCTGCGACTCCTCCGCCTCGTACAAGGCGTACGTCACGTCGAGGACGACGTACCGGTCGTTGCCCTTGAAGGCGCTGTGCCGGTAGGTGAACCGGCAGGCGTCGCGGTCGAGGGTGACGCAGGCGCGGGCCTCCCGGTCGTAGGCGCGGACCTCCACGATCGTCTCGCTGACGTCCTGCCCGTAGGCGCCGACGTTCTGGATCGGCGTGGCGCCGACGCGGCCGGGGATGCCGGACAGGCACTCGACGCCGGCGAGGCCGTCGGCGACGCAGCGGGCGACGAACGGGTCCCAGTCCTCCCCCGCCTGGACGCGCAGGCGCACCCTGCCGCCCTCGGCGGCGACGCGTTCGGTGCCGCGCGTCCCGATGTGCACGACGGTCCCGGGGAACCCGTCGTCGGACACCACGAGGTTGCTGCCGCCCCCGAGCACCAGGACCGGTTCGCCCTCGTCGTCGGCCTTGCGGACGGCGGCGACCAGCTCCGTCTCGGTCGTCGCCTCGACGAAGCGCCGCGCGGGACCGCCCAGCCGCAGCGTGGTGTAACCGGCCAGGTTCACGTCCTCGGCGAACACCGCCACGTCGTCTCCCTCTCCTGCCGTGCCCCGCGCCGCCGGGCCGGCCCGCCCCGCCTCACGCCGCCTCGTCCGGTGACGCGCGCACCGGCCGGGGCGGCCCCGGCCGGTGTGCCGCCGCGCTCAGGCGAGCCTGACGACCGCCTTGGCGCGCGTGAGGACCTTCTGGTCGTTGGACCTTGCGGTGAGCGCCACGACGACCTTGTTGTCGTCGAGCTTCTCCTCCACCTTGCCGCTGATCTCCAGGGTCGCGCCGCCCTCGTCCGGGACCACGACCGGAGAGGAGAACCGTACCCCGTAGTCCACGACGGCGCCCGGGTCGCCGGCCCAGTCGGTGACGAACCGGCCGCCCTGCGCCATCGTGTACATGCCGTGCGCGATCACGTCCGGGAGGCCGACGGCCCTGGCGACGCCCTCACGCCAGTGGATCGGGTTGAAGTCGCCGGACGCGCCCGCGTACATGACGAGGTTGGCGCGGTCGACGGCGTAGGTCTGCTTGGGGATCTCGGTGCCGACCTCGACGTCGGCGTAGTTCACCTTGGCGGTCATCAGGCACCCCGCTCCACGATCGTGTTGTAGGACTTGCAGACCGGCTCGCCCTCGACGGTCGCGATCTCGGTCTCCACGACCATCTTCTCGTTGTTGCCGATCGACCTGATCTCGGTGATCGTCGAGGTGCAGGTGATGACGTCCCCGGCGCGCAGGGGGCGGGTGTACTCGAAGCGCTGCTCGCCGTGCACGACCATCGCGTAGTTGAGGCCGAGGTCGGGGTCGGCGAGGCCGGGGTTGCCGAGGGAGACCACGATCGGGAAGGTGGGCGGCGCGATGACGTCGGGGTACCCGGCCGCCTTGGCCGCCTCGCGGTCGCGGTAGAGCGGGTTGCGGTCACCGATCGCGTCCGCGAACTCGCGGATCTTCACCCGGCTGACCTCGTAGGGCTCGCTGGGCGGGAAGCTCCGCCCGATGAAATCACGGTTGAGTGCCATGCAGTCCGTTCCCTCCAGATGGACCAGGGCCCCGCGGACCCGCCGGCCGCACCGCTCCGCCGGCCGGGGCGTCCGGGCGCCTTCTGAGCGCGCTGGTTCCGCCTCTTCGGACGGACGGTAACAGAACGGCATTCACACCGTCCGCGCGGGTCTCACCGCCAGAACGGACAGGCCGCGACTACCTGGACGGCCTGTGGAATGAGCGGCCTAGGGAAGAGCGACGGACGGCGGGATTCGGGGCTCCCACCGGGGGCGGTGGCGAAAGTGCCGGCACATACGTGAAACTCCCGGTCGGGCAGCGAGACGCTGCCCGACCGGGAGTCCAGTGACGCTCATGGATCCCGCCTGGAGAGCGGGACCCCTACTTCACGCCGCCTCCTAGGAGACGACGTGCTTGGGCATCAGGGCCGCGACCTGCTCCGCCGTGTCGACGACGTGGTACAGGTCGAGGTCCTCCTCGGAGATCATGCCCTCGGCGAGCAGGGTCTCCTTGATCCAGGTGATGAGGCCTCCCCAGAACTCCGTGCCGACCAGCACGACCGGCCGGCCGGGCACCTTCTTGGTCTGGATGAGGACCAGCATCTCGAACAGCTCGTCGAGGCTGCCGAAACCGCCCGGCAGCACGACGAACGCGCACGAGTACTTCACGAACATCACCTTGCGGACGAAGAAGTACCGGAACCTGCGCGCGATGCGGTGCCACAGGTTGGGCCGCTGCTCGAAGGGGAGCTCGATGTTCAGCCCCACCGACACGCCGCCGGCCTTGTGCGCTCCTTCGTTGGCGGCGGCCATCGCGCCGCCGCCACCGCCCGTCATCACGCCGAACCCCTGCGCGACCAGCGCCGCGCCGACCTCGACGCCGCGCTGGTACTCCTTCGTGTCGACCTTGGTCCGAGCGCTTCCCATCACCGCGACCAACGGCACGTCGACGGGGTCGAGGAGCTGGAAGCCCTCGGCGAACTCGGCCTGCGCACGGTGGCCCAGGGTCGAGCTGGACTCGACCAAGGCCGGCTCGACCGCCTCTGAGGCGGGCAGGGCCCTGCCGCGCTCCTCCGCACCGGAGGAGCAAATCGGTTCTGTCATGTTTGTTCTCCGTTGAACCTCCTTGCGCCGTCCGAGACGTCGCAAGGGCACCCGGATCTCGGGCACGGTCTTGATCGTCCGGCGATCTGGGCCGTCCGCAACCCCTGTTGGGGACGAGTTACCGCCGGGCGGTGACCGGTGTGCGCACCGCTCTGATCGGCCTGCGCACCGCGCCGAAAAGGCCGGCCATCAGGCTCCCCGTCCATTGCGATGAGCGGCCGATCCTGGACAGTCCAAAGTGCGGCATAGTGCCGCGCCAAAAATCCGACAAACAAGAAACAGAGGGAGTGAAGCAGCGATGAACGCTGCCCCCAAGAAGAAGGAGTGCGACGGTTATTCCGTCGCTGTCATCATCATCGATCCGCAGCTGGGCATCCTGATCGGCGACATCTCCGACGGCCGCGGCGCCTCCGGTGTGGGCGGGCACGTCATGGACGACTTCAAGAGCTACGTCGCAGCGGCTCACGGGGAAGTCCGCGAGGAGACGGGCCTGACGGTCACATCACTGACGCCACTGTTCGACGACGAGGTGTGGCGTCCCAACCCCTGCAAGCGAGGAGACGGTCCGCACGGACCGGGCCACTTCTGGCAGGTGTACGTCGCCGAAGCGGAGGGGTGCCTCAAACCCGACAAGGGCTCGTTCAACAAGATGCGATGGGTCTCCAGGGCCGATCTGCAGAAGCTGGTCGAGCGCACCCTGCTCCGCGTCAGGGGCGAGCTCACCGACGAGGAGTGGGTCAGCGAGCCCGGGATCACGTTCTCCTGGGTCCGGTGGCTCGCCGAGGCCGGCCTGATCACGGTGACCGGGCCGGAGCTGGAGGAGATCGAGGAGTTCATGCTCACGGACGAGACCAACCGTCCGTGAGCCAAGCCTGAGCATGGACCAGGTGAGACTGCCTGGGAAGTGACCGGGTGAACCCGCCTGGGGATCGGTCGGCGGCTGAACCGCCGACCGGTCCTCGGGACCTGACTCGGTGTGATGGTCCGCTGCCGGGCCGTCGACAGGACGGCACCAGGACGACGTTCAGCCCGCCCTCGCCGGTATCACTGCGAGAACGGGCTGATGCGTGTCAGTGGCAAGCGTGCGAAGAAGTCTGCGCTGCGGAGCGGACTCGCACCGTGGCCGGGTCTCCCGGGCATGGGACCGTGGGTCCGTGGCCGACGGGCGTCCCGATGTGGACGGTGGGTCCTGGCCCTGCGGTCAGGGCAGTACTTCTCCGTCCGGGACCTCGGTCAGCGGGTCTCCCGGTGCGGACGGTGCGTCCGGCAGTTGGGGCAGTACTTCTTGATCTCCAGGCGGTCCGGGTCGTTGCGCCGGTTCTTCCGCGTGATGTAGTTGCGGTGCTTGCACTCCTGGCAGGCCAGCGTGATCTTCGGCCGGACGTCGGTGGCAGCCACGATGGAGTGCCTTTCTGAGCTAGGGACATGGACTTTCGGACCTCGGCCGCCCCAGGGGACGGCCGGCGATTCGACCCAGCCTGCTCACCCCCGTCGGGGGGTGAGAGACCTGGGTAGTAGCGAGGGCCGGACTTGAACCGGCGACACAGCGATTATGAGCCGCTTGCTCTGCCTGACTGAGCTACCCCGCCGTGATGGTCGGTGTGGACCGGATTGCCAGGATACCGGATGCGCACCGAGCCCTGGGAACACGAGAACCCGGATGAAGATCGGGGAACCGGTTCCGCGGGCTCCGCGGGACCGTCTCCCAGGTTACCGGGTGCGCCGATGAGCTGCGAAACGTCCTGCTGGAACCGGTGGGACGGTACCACAGGGCCAGGTATGGAGCGAATCAGGGCGGTCGGCGCCGCGGGGACGGCGGCGGCCGTGCCCCGGGACGACGAAGGCCGCCCTCCGGAATGCGGATGGCGGCCGGTGTGCCGTGAGCCCCTTTACGGAATCGAACCGTAGACCTTCTCCTTACCATGGAGACGCTCTGCCGACTGAGCTAAAGGGGCCTGCGTCGTTCGCGCAGTGAAACCATACACGGCTAGGGCGCGTGGTGCGAACCGGATTCCCGTGCCGGTGTCCGCGCTGGTCAGCGCAGCAGGTTGCGGGCGATGACGAGCTGCTGGATCTGGCTCGTCCCCTCATAGATGCGGAAGAGACGGACGTCGCGGTAGAAGCGCTCGACGGCGACACCGCGCATGTAGCCCATGCCCCCGTAGACCTGGACGGCGCGGTCGGCGACCCGTCCGACCATCTCCGAGCAGTAGTACTTGGCGCAGGACGGGCCGAGCTTGGTGTCCTCGCCCGCGTCGTAGGCGCGAGCCGCTTCCAGGACCATCGAGCGTCCCGCGTACAGCTCGGTCTGCGAATCGGCGATGAGCCCCTGGACGAGCTGGTATTCGCCGATCGTCTTGCCGCCCTGGCTGCGTTCCTTCGCGTACGCGACCGTCTCGTCCAGGATCCTTTGGGCGAGACCCACGCAGACGGCGGCGATGCTGACCCGCCCATGGGCGAGCGACGCCATCGCGGTGCGGAAGCCCGTCCCCTCCGTCCCGACCATGGCGTCGGCGGGGACGCGCACGCCGTCGAAGAAGACCTCGGCCGTGTGGGCTCCGCGCTGGCCCATCTTCTCGTCGGGCGGGCCGACGCGCAGGCCGTCCGTGCCCTTCTCCACGAGGAAGGTGGAGATGCCGCGCGAGCCGGGGCCGCCCGTCCTGGCGAAGACCATGAAGACGTCGGCCTCGGGCGCGTTGGTGATGAACCGCTTGGCGCCGTCGATGACGTAGGCGTCGCCGTCGCGGGCCGCGGTCGTGGTCAGCGCGCTCGGGTCGGACCCGGCCTCGGACTCGGTGAGCGCGAACGCCCCGACGACCTCGCCGGACGCGAGCCTCGGCAGCCAGGCGTCCTTCTGCGCCGCCGTTCCGGCGTTCACCAGGACCTGCCCGGCGATGCCGTTGCTGGTGCCGAACATGGAGCGGAACGCGGGGCTGGCGTAGCCGAGCTCGAAGACCAGCCGCACCTCCTCGCTCAGCGAGAGGCCGAGCCCGCCGTACTCCTCGGGCAGCGCGTACCCGAACAGGCCCATGTCGCGGGACGTGCGCCGCAGCCGCTCCGGGATCGCGTCGGTCTCCTCGATCTCCTCCTCGCACGGGACGACCTGGTCGCGGACGAAGCTGCGGACGGCCCTGAGCACGTCGGCGAGATCCTGTGGCTCCATGACGTCATTCTAGAATCAGATTCCAGGATCGTGCCGCGGGTTCCCTCCCGGCGCACCCGATATGCCAAGGTGATCGATTATGTCGCTCCAGCATCTCGTCGATCAGATCGTCCGGGCCGCGGTGGTCGAGGACCGCTCCTTCGGCGACCTCCTCCCGCAGCTCATGCAGGTGTTCCAGACGGCCTCGCCCGCCGAGATGAACGCCGCGATGCCCCGCCTCGCGGAGGGCATCGCCGAGGCGCCCCCGAACCTCGGCGGCTGGCTCGCCATCGTCTCCGGCGCCTGGGTCGAGAACGGCGCCGACCCCGCCCCCGTCGGCGGGCCCCTCGTCCACCGCCTCTCCGAGGTCACCGCCGCCGCGCTGGCGTTCGCGAACGCGTGGGACCAGGCCGCCGGCGGCAAGCCGCCCCCGGACATGCAGGAGGAGCAGCCCTCCCAGCAGGTCTTCGACACCGTCGCGCCGCACCTCGGGGACGGCGCCGTGACCGCGATGATGTCGTGGTTCGCGCTGCCGCAGTTCACGATGGCGGGCTGCACCGTCCTGCAGATGGGCCCCTCGGTGCGGGCGGGCCTCGCCGAGCGCGACTTCCTCGCCTTCGCCGCCGGGCAGGCCGCCCAGTACCTCGGGCAGATGGAGCACTACCAGGCGCTGCTGCGCGTCCTGGACGGCGAGCGCCTCCTCGTCCTCGACCGCGCGAGCCGCAAGGGCTGGACGGTCACCATCGGCGGGATCGGCGACAACTTCCAGCTGCACGTCCTGCTCGGGGGCGCGCTCATCGGGCGTCCCGGCGGGCTGACCGGCGACCGTCCCGCCCCCGAGATCATCGCCTGCTTCCTGAACGCCGACACCCCGCCCGGGCGCCCGATCATCTCCAGCCCGTGGAACCTCGTCGACGCGCACGGCGAACCGATCTGGAACGAGGGCGTCCCGGCCGACATCCCGGTCGTGAACGGCACCCGCGTCGTCGTGATCGATCCGCCGTCCTACGAGCGCACGTTCCCCGCCGGACGGCGCTTCCCCCTCATGCCCGCCACCCTCCGCCTGGACGGCATGCACCTGCCGGAGGACCTGGACGCCTGGTGGCCGCACATCAAGGCCCCGACGCGCTGACGCAGGGCGGCCCCGACGCGTGAAAGGCGGGTCGGGCCGCGGTCAGGGGTCGAAGCGGACGAAGACGGCGGTGGCGTCGTCGTACCTCTTCCCGCGGGCCGCGGGCGCCTCCGCCTCCGCGGCCCGGGTCCTCCTGACCAGTTCCCGCGGACCCTCCTCCTCAAGGAGCCGGAGCAAGCCGCCCCACTCCATCCGGCCGAACCGCTCCACGAGCCTGGACGCGCCGTCGCTCAGCACCGCCGCCCTCCGCAGCCCCTCGACCGGCACCTCCCCGGTCAGCCCCTCGTACGCGGCCTCCGGCCTGGTGCTCGCCACCCAGAACCCGCCGGGGCTGTTGCGCGACCGCCGGACGCCCTCCAGGGTGTAGCTCGGCAGATGGTCGACCCGGTCGTCCCGGAAGACCCTGATCTCGCCGACGTCCACCACGATCGGCGAGTCGGCGAGGACGTACCACTCCACGGCCGCGCCGCGGCGGCGCAGCAGCGACACGGTCGCGGACGGGCTGTCCGGATTCTCCAGGTCGCACGTGTCGGTGTGCGCCTCCCCGGTCACTTTGATCGCCTCGGCGACCAGGTCGGGCAGCGGCTTGCCGTCCTCCAGCGCCAGCAGCGCCGCGATCCGACCGCCGAGCCTGCGCACCAGCCACGCCGGATCGTGCCGGCACCCGCTGTCCACCCCCTGCGGCGCCGTCGCGCCGTCCAGCAGCACCACCCATCCGGGCCCGGCCGCCACGAAGTCCTCGTTCTCCCGTCCCGGCGTCGCCACACTCACATAACTCACCTGCACGGATGCAGGTCTACCCGCTGAACAGCCCTCCGCGGGCCGCTAGACCAATTCCCCCGCCCCGCGTCCTGAAGTGGTCGCCAGTGGGACGGTCACGCTCGGCCCGCCGCCGAGCATGGCCCGAGCCGCACGCACGTTTTCGGGCACGGCGAGTAGGCCATGGCTCCAGTCCTGTGACCTGCGAAGGTCATTTTTCGGCTGAGAGATGGGCCACTTTCGGACAGCGATCTTTGTATCCGCTTCATGGCCATCCGGGCGCGCTTGCGCGCCCGCACCGGCGACCGTCCACCACCGTCCAGATCAACGTCTTCGCAGGTCAAGAAGCGCATGCCGGAGCTCTCAAGCGGCCCCCTGGTCTGCGGCAGCCGGTGCGGACGGGCTGCTTGACAGGACCAATGACTCCCCAATGGAACAAGTCACCTCAACTGTCACAGGCCGTTCATCTGCGACTTCACCGTCTTCAAGCCCCAATCGTTAACTGTGGCCCATTACCGTTCGAGCATCGCCGCGATCCGTGGCGCCCCCACCACCGAGCGGCGAAGGAGAGCGACCCCCGTGACGCCTCGCAGTCAACGCGCGCGTGTCCTCGCCGCCGTCGTCGTGGGCGCGTCCGCCCTGCTCGTGGCCGCGTTCCTGGCCTTCCATGCCTTCCGCGCGGACCCGGCGACCGCCGCTCCGCCGATGCCGTCGCCCGACGCGTCCCGTCCGGCCGAGCCCGCCACCGCGGCGGCCCTGAAACCCGCGGCGCCGCTCCGCCTCGAAGTGCCGCGGATCGACGTCCGGACATCGCTCATGAAACTGGCGAAGAACCCGGATCGGACCGTCGAGACGCCCCCGCTGAGCCGCGCGCAGGAGGCCGGCTGGTACCGCCTCGGCGCCGCGCCCGGCAGCCGGGGCGCGGCCGTGATCATCGGACATGTGGACTCGGCGCACGGCCCGGCCGTGTTCTACCGGCTCGGAGAGCTGCGCCCCGGCGACCGGGCGAGCGTCCTGCGCGCCGACGGCCGCACCGCCGTCTTCCGGGTCGACTCCGTCGAGAGGTTCGGCAAGGACCGCTTCCCCACCCGCCGCATCTACTCCGACCCCGGCTACGCGGCGATCCGCCTGATCACCTGCGGCGGGCGGTTCGACCGCGCCACCGGCCACTACGTCGACAACGTCATCGCCTTCGGCCACCTCGTGCGCACCGAAGGGACCCGCTGACATGCGTCCCGCCTCCGGAACCCCCGACGGACCCCGCCCCCGCCAGGGCCGGCACCGTCTCCCCCGCACGGCCCACCCGGCACCCCTCGGCGGAACGTCACCGGTCCGGCGGGCGCCCGGCTCAGGACACCTGGCGTCCTCGGCGGCGTGGGGAGGCCCGGCCCCCCACCACGCCCCGTCCCCGACCGTCACCGTCCCCGACCGGACGGCGGCCGCGCTCATGCCCCCGCCGGTGCGGCGCCCCTCGGCCCCACCGCAACCCCCGCCCCAGCGCCCGCGCCCGTCCACCCGCGTCCGGCAGCCGCCCGTTCCGGCACCGCCCGTGCCGCAGAAGCGCGACGTCAAGCGCGACGGGAAGCGTGACCTGCCGGCCGTGCGCGCGGACGCGATGCGCGTGACCGTCCTGATCCCGGCGCACAACGAGGCCAAGCAGATCACCGAGACGATCGCCTCGCTGCGCCGCCAGGAGCGCCCCCCGGACCACATCATCGTGATCGCCGACAACTGCACCGACGCCACCGCCGCGTTCGCGCAGCTGTGCGGCGTCGAGATCGTCGGCACCCGCGGCAACAGGCACAAGAAGGCGGGCGCGCTGAACCAGGTCCTGGACCGGCTACTGCCGATCTTCGGCCCGGACGACGCGATCATGGTGATGGACGCCGACTCGGCGCTCGACCCCGGGTTCATCCGGCACGGCGTCGACCACCTCGCCACCGGCCGGTACGCCGCCGTCGGCGGCACTTTCACCGGCAAGCCGGGCGGCGGCGCCGTCGGCATGTTCCAGCGCAACGAGTACGCGCGCTACGCCCGCGACGTCCGGCGGCTGCAGGGCAAGGCCCTCGTCCTCACCGGCACCGCCACGATTTTCCGGGCCGCCACGCTCCAGGAAGTGATCGCCGCACGCCGGGACCGGCGCCTCCCAGGCCTGCCGCACGTCTACGACGTCCGCGTCCTGACCGAGGACAACGAGCTGACCCTCGCGATCCTCCACCTCGGCTTCCGCATCCTCTGCCCCAAGGAGTGCACGCTCACCACCGAGGTGATGCCGACGTGGCGCGAACTGGCCCAGCAGAGGCTCCGCTGGAAGCGCGGCGCGCTGGAGAACCTCGTCGACTACGGCTGGACGCCCGTCACCCGCCCCTACTGGGGGCGGCAGCTGCTCTCCCTCGTCGGCATCCTGGTGATCAGCGCCTACCTGCTCTCGCTCACCTACTCGGTGATCTGGCTCGGCGGGATCCAGTTCAGCCCGCTGTGGGCCGGCATCACAGTGATCTTCATGGTGGAGCGGGTGGTGACCGTCCGCCGGCGCGGCCCGGCGCAGATGGCGATCGCCGCCACCATCGTCGTCGAGATGGTCTTCGACGTGTTCCTCCAGATCGTCCAGGCGCGTGCGTTCTGGCAGGCCGCCTGGCGCAAAGAAAGGAAATGGTGATCCATGTACAACAATCCCCCGATCGGCGGGGTGGCCGCCGGCTTCGGCGGCGCCGCCGCCGCGTCCCCCTGGCTCGGCATGCAGGCCCTCTGGCTCGGCCTCGCGCTCTTCACCCTGGTCTCCGCGGGCCTCGCGGTGAAGCGCATCCTCCCGGCGCGCAGGGGCTGACGGTGGAGGCCGGGGCCTCCCCGGCCTCCGCTCCCCTCCGGTAGGTTCCGGCGGGTGGACGGAATCGCTGGCACGATCACGGCGGCGTGCGGCATGTTCGCGGCGACGAACGTCGACGACCTCATCGTCCTGACGGTGCTCTTCCTTTCCGGACGCGCGACCGGCTCCCCCAGGCCCTGGCAGATCTGGGCGGGCCAGTACACGGGCATCGCCGCCCTGGTCCTCGTCTCGGTGGTCGCCGCACTGGGCCTGACGATCGTCCCGGACGCGTGGGTCGGCCTGCTCGGCCTGGTCCCGCTGGCTTTGGGAATCCGCGGCGTCGTCGCGGCCGTCCGTTCCCGCGGCCACGACAGCCCGCCCGCGGTGGCCTCGGGCCTGCTTCCGATCGCCGGCGTGACGATCGCCAACGGCGCCGACAACATCTCGGCCTACACCCCGGTCTTCCGCGCCATCGGCCCGGAGTCCACCCTCGTCACCGTCGCGGTCTTCGCCGCCGGCGTGGCCCTGTGGTGCCTGGCCGCGTCCTGGCTCGGCTCGCACAAGAAGGTCATCGACCTCCTCGACCAGCACGGGCGCTGGCTCGTCCCGATCGCCTTCATCACCATCGGCACCCTGATCGTCCTGCAGTCGGCCCCCGACCTCCGCCAGGCTTTCGGCCCCTGACGCCGTCAGGGATCGGTACGGCGGGAGAATCGCCGCGAGACGAAGCGACGGGCCACCCTGCGGAACGAAGGGAGGGCCGGGGCCCCTCTCAGAGAGGGGCCCCGGCCCGGGAGCGTCACCGATCAGTTGGTCGGCTGCTGTTGGGTGTTCTGGCCGGAGTCGGGAGTCTCCTCCGTGCCGCCGGGACCGCGCTGGTCGTCGCCGTCGCAGTCTCGGGTCACCGCAAGGATGACGCCCGCAGCCGCAGCCAGGCCCAGCTCGCGCCGGGTGATCTTGCCGTCTTTCGCCATCGTTCTGCTCCGTTCCTCGGTTTGTCGTTGCTCACGGGACTGAGGCCCGCAATCTGGACAGTCCGGGATCGGCGCCGAGTAGCAAGCACAAGAGGCTCGGACCGGCTCGCTGCCACCGAAGGCGACTCGACCCAACTCCCCAGGCGTCCGAGCCGATCGACCCCTTACGGAGAAAAAGCCGAAGCGCCGTATCGGCCGGCCGGCACAGGGCACGCCGAAGGCACCAAAGTCGAATTCATCTGCCCGACGGTCATTCGACTGTGGCCGAGCAGCCGCCGCTCCCTTGCCCTCCCGACCCCTGGCAGTCCCCTCGGGCGCCTCCCGTGGGATTCGAGGTGACTGAGGCCGAGCATTTACCGTCCCCCCGCCACACACAGCCGGCTTTGGGACGGGCCTTGCGCGACGGAGGCGGCGTCACGGGCGACCCCACAGGCGTGGATGACGGGCTCTCAGTGCTCGGGAGCACTTCCGGCCGTCGAGGACTCCTCGAACCGGAGTGGCCATTGATCAGGGCCCCGGAGACGACGGCCGTCGCAGTGATCACCGCCGCCGGCAGAGTGGCACTCGACGCGCCGAGCCTCCGCCGACGAGACCGCCCAGGCCCCGATCGCCTTCCCGAATACCGCGTCCTCCCCATTGCACTCACCCCCGTCGACGACTACTGCAAGTAGACGACAGATTACGGGAAATCAATTAATCAACTGCGGAATTCGATTCTCCGGAAAGATGACCTCGATCTTGCGTCAGGCGGAGCGGGAGTACGTCACGTAGTCGGCGACAGGTTGGAAGCCGAGACGTTGATAGACGGCGGGGTTCGCAGGGGTCGTGACGTGCACGACCTCCGTCGCGCCGGCGGCCAGCAGCGAGCCGGTGACGGCGGCCACCAGGGCGGTCGCGTAGCCGTTCCCCCGATGCTCGTACGCGGTGTAGATCGGGTCGAGGCGCACCACCGAGCCGAACCGGGGCCCGTGTCCGGCCACCGCCACCACGCGGCCATCGGTCTCCCAAAGGTGCAGGTCACCGGAAGCGAGGCGGCCCGCCACCGCGCCAGGCGAGCCGTGTCCCCGGGTGACGGCCTCGTACCAGCGGTCCAGCAGATCGTGGTCCGCCGACGTCGCCGGCCTCGGGAAACCGTCCGGCGTCGAGTACGGCTGGAGCGTCTCCAGCCGGTGCAGCCGCGATCGGTGGCCGACCGGCCGCCCAGGGCACTCCGACGCGAACGCCTCGACGACATCGCTGCGGCCCTCCCACGCGTGGGGCGCGCCGTCCAGATACCCGGGCAGCGCAGCGGCGGCTTCCACCGGCATGTCACCGAGAAGCAGCGGACCAAAAGACGGACGAACGAACGCGCCCCCGACCGTCCCCTCGGGGCCCGTCCACCAGCCGAACAATGGAGGCGCCCCGCCCCCCGAACGGCGGACGGCGGACAGCGCGATCAGCAAGGAAAGATTGGTCGCAGCCCGTCCCAGTAGGAACTCCTCGCCCACGACGAACCCGTCCGGGTCGCCCACCAGCGTCCACCCAGAGCTCACCGCCACCTCCCGCAGCGCACGGAAAGACCCGTCACCCGCTCATGATCTCGTGCCGAACAGAGCCCGGGCGCCGCCCCTCCCCCGCATGAGCAATGCGCGCTACCAGCGCCGCTCAACAGTGCCCCCGACCGCGACACGTGCGGTGGGGAGAGTGCGGAGCCTGCCCCGCCGGCCACGCCGCCGAACCCGGGCCAGACGTCGCTCATCGGCCTGACCGTCACCTTCCGACCGGAGACGCCGCTGCAACCTGCTCTCGACCCAGTCCCCCAACGGCAGACCGGGCTCCTTGCGCCACGTCTTCGGCCTCCGACGTGCCAGACGCTCCTCAACCTCAACCGCCTTCGCCACGTCGGGACTGCCCGCCGCCTCCTGAAGAAGCTGATGAAGGCGATGGCGGTTGGCACGATTAGGAAACCGCTTGTTCAGCCGAACAGCGTTCCTGGAACTCTTGTCATTCTCCGCATAGGCATTGCGACGGTCCTTGGCATAGCTGAGCCGCTTCTTCTCCTGAGGGCTCCTGCTCTTCATGGACCGCCCACCTTTCCAAGGCCCGCCAGGAGCGCACTGTACCTGAACGGGAAGCACCGCAGCCCCTATTGAGTTCCGGCTTCGGCAGGCATTCCTCAACGGCAGTGATGCCGCGTTCGTCCTGTGGACCACTGCGAACTATCCCCAGCATCGCGTACCTCGGACCGACCCCCCGTTGGCTACCTCGGTGGATTGCGCCTCAGCAACCCTGGCAACCGGCGGCCCATCTGCTGTTCAACAGCCCTGACCTGCGACCTCGTCACAGGAGGATGGGAGCCTCACGAGGGACGTCCTCGAAGAACTGCACCGCCTCGTGGACTCCAGCAGGCAGAACCACCTCCTCCGCCCGCCTCTCCGCTTCACGGCCTCCTGTACCGCCTAGGCACTCAGCGCGAGCCGTGCACCAAAAACGCACGCCTCGTCCAACCGCTTGGCGGGGTCATACGCACGCCAGCCGAGCCTCTCAAGAAGCCCACTGTCTGACACGCGCCAGATCATCCCGTGCCCCCACCTCCGCGGACACCCAAGCACCAGCACTGACCACGTTCACGCCCTCGCACCGATAGCCGAACAGCTTTCAAACTCTGGCACTGCCCCACCTGGACGGCGCCCATCCCCGAGCCACCCGACCCGCTAACTCGGCACCCGTGACACCGAAGGACGCCCTGCCTGCCAGAATCCGGCCGCCATCCTCAACGGCGCAGGGTCGAAGAGAGCCCCACGCCCATCCAGCCCGCCCCCGAGCAACCTGCATGACCTGTCAGTCGGCATTACCAAGTACGCCGCGAGCTTGGACACGAAACTCACTGACAGCCCGGTAGAGCCGTCGCTCTCTCACTGAGGCGGTAGCGGCGTGCTCCATCCTCTCGCTGGTGTCTGCTGCGTGAGCATCCTTCACCATCCGCTGCATGACCTCGGATAGGCCGCTGGAAGCCTCGGCGATGCGGTCGATCGCCTCCACGATGGATGGAGGACCTTCAATGATGACGACTTCTGCGGCGCGGTGGACATCACGAGCCAGGGTGATGAAGTGCTGCACTGTCCGATCCACCTCGGCCAGGTCGGGAGAAGCCGCCTGCAGGGCCTTGAGTATCGCGTCCATGGCGATATCGCGGTCATGGAGAGCACCGAGGTAAGCGGCATAGGCATCGCGTCGATACTGACGGCGCCATTGGGCGCGTTGTGTTCGTGCTTGTGTCCTACCGTTCACGACAGCTGCACCCAGAGTGCTGAAAGAGCCAACAGCGGCACCAAGAAGAGCGGCGACTCCTGCATCCATGGCCACATTGTGGCGTCACAAGACCGACCCTCGTGAATCTCACGTCCTGCCAGGCAGCACGCCCGCACACCGAGCGGCCCCAGCCGAGAACCGGCCCGCCAAACGCCCGGCGCGACCGCTGGAGCCAGCCGGCGGCTGCCGCTCGGTCAGAGAATCCGGCGCCCACTCATGATCTAACGCGACCTGGACTCGCCAGCACACCGAACTGCACTGGATCCGGCCGCCATGGCTCGCCCCGGCGACCGTCGTCCCGAGCCGCCGAGAGTGGGACGACGAAACCGATGAGGCACTCGAACCGCGACGTAGCCACTTCGGAACCCCGCGAAGGCCTTGGGTGTCGCGTTCCTCAAGGGAGATCCCTGACTCGAAACCTTCCCGGCCCGTCCCCCGCTGCCGCAGACAAGCTGGAGGTCCTCCTGTCCCTGGCCAAGATGGCCCCCGAGAGCCCGACGGCTGCAAAGCTGGCCGACTAGCTGCTCCGGGAGCTCCTCCCAGACGTGATCCACATGCTGGGCGGGATGATCATCTTCAGCGCATACGAGACCCTCCGCGCCGAGCTCGCGAAGGAGAACTTCTCCCGGCGGGCACCGCCACGCAGGGCATCCGCAAGCCCTCGACCAAGGACCGACGACCACTCGGTCACCCCATAGAGAACCATCGAAGAAGCATCAGCAAGCTCAAGCCATGGCTCGCTGACCATGGGACGGTCCGGCATGACCACGCCAGACCGTCCAGCCGACCAGGCCCCAGGCCCCAGGCCCCAGGCCCCAGGCCCCAGGCCCCAGGCCCACCGTGCCGGCCCCCTTCGTCACCGGTCCAACGATGCGACAAGGCCGCAGGCCCAGACCCCAAGCACGCACCGATACCACGCGCGGTCCAAGCGCCGATCACAAAGCCACGCAGCAAGACCATGAGCGACCGACCGCACCTCGCCCCTGTGCGCCCTGGAACCAGGCCACATCACCACGCGGCGCCGGTCAACGGCGTCGACGTGCTGCTACAGGTCTACGCCGGGTGCATCGACGGCCACGAGCACATGTGGAACGGCCGTATCGAGGACGCTCTCAAGGACGACGACTAGCTAGGAGTGCGATGCCCGCCAGGACGACCGGAGAGGACCGGCGAGGTCATCGACACCGGTGAGCTGCGCGGGGGCGTTCTGGCTGTCCTGTGCCAGATGGCTCAGTGGCAGCGCTGGTGTTTGGGCATGAGGTGTTCGGGTTGGGGTCCCCGCTGTGCGGTCCTAGGGCCCTAGGGCCCTGGTTGAGGGTTCGGAGGGTTTTTAGCCTCACTGGCAAGACAGCGGATGTGACATCGGTCAGAAGGCATCCAACAGCGAGGCTCGGATCCCTACCGGAAGGCTGAAGATGTCCAGCAAGCTCCCCCTCAAGGTGCCCGTCGCTCTCAGTGCGCTCGCTTTCGCGAGTGCCGCGCTCCCGGCCGGTCCGGTGCACGCCGATCCGCCGAATGAGGCGATTCCCATCGCTCTCGATCAGGTGGACGACTATGTGAAGTTCACCGAGGACGACAACACGGTGATCTCCGATCACGCCAAGGCCCTCATCGACGCCGCGCCGAGGGGGGCGACGATCCGGCTCCCGCTGTACTACTTCAGCCAGAGCAAGATCGTGACCTCTCTCAGCAGGGCGAAGGGGCGGGGCGTCAAGGTCAGGGTCGTCATCAACGGCAGCGAGATCGGCATGCCGCAGTACCAGGAGCTGACGGCGGCGTTCGCCGGCTCGCCCGGTGCGGTGCGGACCTGCGGGCAGCGGGTCACGGACGGCGCCGGCGGGTTCCCGAAGCAGAGCGGGCGCTACATATCCACTCGCGGATGCGCCGCCAACCGGAAGGTCGGCGACAACTACTCGCGCATGCACAACAAGTTCATGACGATCGACAAGGTCGCGAAGAAGGGGGGAGGCGTCGCGCGGAACGTCGTTTACGTGGCGTCCGCCAATCTGCACGAGTGGACCTCGTACGAAAGTGCCGTCACGGTGCGGGACGCCGGGCTGTACAGGTTCTACAGCAGATATTTCGACGACATGTACCGTCTCGCGAACAGGTCGGGGCGGCTCGACAACTACGGATCGAGTCACGTGTACAAGCCGTCCGGCGGGAAGTATCAGGTCTACACGTTCCCTCGGAGAGAGGCCGCCGGGAAAGCACGCACGAGTGCGTCCAACGATCCGGTCGTGGCGGACGTGAAGGCGGCGAGGTGCTCGCGCAGTGCCAGCGACGACGTCATCAACGTGGCGAACGTCAGGGTCGTCCGGATGGCGGTGGCCAACGCGCTCATCGATGCTGGGAAGCGCGGCTGTACGGTCCGAGTGCTCACCGGGGACATCGCCTATGAGGACGGTGGGGCGGAGCTGATCTACGCGGCGGTCAACAAGCTCGCGTACAGCTCCTACATCGAGGGCGGCGTCAGGTACTGCGGGCCGGTGAACAACATCTCGTGGATGCACGAGAAGTTCATGCAGATCAGTAAGGGCACGTCGTCCGGCCTGTACGTGGGCAGCCACAACCTCACCGTCCAGGCACTGCGCCAGCAGGACGAGAACATCCTCCGCGTGCGGAACGCCAAGCTGTACGCGGCCTACACCGGGCGTTTCGACTCGCTCCACACCTACTGCTCGCAGTGGAAGCCGAAGGTGCCTCCTCACACGGGTCCGGGCGACAACGCGGTCGAGGACGTCGACTAGAGGGCGCTCGGACGCCCCGGCCGTGTTCCGTGACTGTTCCGCGAACACCCGGCGATGGCCGGTAGGAGTGGGGAGCCACCGGGAAACAACGAGAACGGCCCCTGACAGCGTTCTAGCTGGTCAGGGGCCATTCTACGTGGTGGTGGCGGGTGCAGGGTTCGAACCTGCGTAGGCTAAGCCGACGGATTTACAGTCCGCTCCCATTGGCCACTCGGGCAACCCGCCGTGGTGTTTCGCTGGAAAGGATAGCGGACCGTCGGGGTGGGTGTGACATCGAGGCGGGGCGTGCGGGGCGTGGGGAGTCGATACGCTCTGTAGATCGTGATGCTGCTGCTGAGGGGATGTGTGGGCGATGGCCGACTCGTCGTTTGACATCGTGTCGAAGCTCGACCGGCAGGAGGTCGACAACGCGGTGAACCAGGCCGCCAAGGAGGTGGCGACCCGGTTCGACTTCCGGAACGTGGACGCGGGGATCAAGTGGTCCGGGGAGTCGATCGAGATCCAGGCGAACACCGAGGAGCGGGCGAACGCCGTGCTGGACGTGCTGAAGGACAAGCTCGTCAAGCGGGGGATCTCGTTGAAGGCGATCGACGCGGGTGAGCCGAAGCTGTCGGGCAAGGTGTACAAGCTGGGCGTGGGCCTGAAGGAGGGCATCGCCCAGGAGGACGCGAAGAAGATCGGCAAGATCATCCGGGATGAGGGGCCGAAGGGTGTGAAGGCCCAGATCCAGGGGGACGAGCTGCGCGTCAGCTCGAAGAAGAAGGACGACCTCCAGCAGATCATCGCTTTGCTGAAGGGCAAGGACCTCGAGGTCGCGCTGCAGTTCATCAACTACCGGTAGGACGAGGGGAGCGCGCCGGCCCCATCCCCCGCAGAAGTGGCCGGCGCGCTCTTGTGTGTTATGACGCGGCGGCGTCCGGAGTGGTTCGGTCGAATCTAGCGGCGGCCGGCCATGCGTTCCAGGCGGGCGATGCGGTCGGCGGTCGGGGGGTGGGTGGAGAACAGCTTGCCGATGCCGGCGCCCTGGAACGGGTTGGCGATCATCAGGGAGCTGGTGGTGGCGAGCTCGGGGTCCTGCGGCAGGGGGAGCGCGCGGGTGCCGGCGTCGATCTTGCGGAGGGCCGAGGCCAGGGCCAGCGGGTCGCCGGTGAGGCGGGCGCCGGCGGCGTCGGCGGAGTACTCGCGGGTCCGGCTGATGGCCATCTGGACGACCGCGGCCGCGACCGGGCCGAGGATCAGCATGAGGAGGGCTCCGAGGATGCCGGGGCCGTCGTCGTCCTCGGAGCGCCCGATCGGCAGGAAGATCGCCAGGTGGGACAGGTAGGTGATGACGGTGGCGATCGCGGCGGCGACGGACGAGATGAGGATGTCGCGGTTGTAGACGTGGGACAGTTCGTGGCCGAGGACGGCGCGCAGTTCGCGCTCGTCCAGCATCTGGAGGATGCCGCGGGTGCAGCAGACGGCGGCGTTGCGCGGGTTGCGGCCGGTCGCGAACGCGTTGGGCTGTCGGGTCTCGGAGACGTACAGGCGCGGCATGGGCTGGCGGGCGGAGGTCGACAGCTCCCGGACGAGCCGGTAGAGCAGCGGCGCCTCGACCTCGCCGACCGGGTGGGCGCGCATCGAGCGCAGCGCGATCCGGTCGCTGAAGAAGTACGCGACGCCGTTGGTTCCGAGGGCGATGACCAGCGCGATCGTCAGGCCGGCCCCGCCGCCGAACGTCCAGCCGGCGACCAGCATCAGTGCCGACAGCGCAGCGATCAATGCTGCCGTCTTGACGCCGTTGAACTGCACCTGCGTTGCCTCCCCGTCGACTCCGGCATGAACATCAACGGTTTGACCTGGGGGAACGTTCCCAAACGTTTCCCCAGTCAGGTGGCCAGCGCGATCGTCCGCAGGACGATCTGCGGCGCGGCCGACAGCACGATCGCGCCGGCGGCCGCCGCGGTGATGGCGACGCGGACGCCGAGGCCGGGCGCCGCGTCGTAGTCCTCGCTGGTGGCGGACGGGGTGAAGAGGCGGACCGCCCACGCGAGGTAGTAGTAGAGGCCGATCACCGTGTTGATCGCCATGATGACGGCGAGCCAGGTGACGCCGCCGGCGAGTGTGGCGCGGAACACGACGACCTTCGCGAACAGCCCCATGACGCCGGGGGGCAGGCCGGCGAGGCAGATGAGGAAGAAGGCGAGGGCGGTGGCGACGGCGGGGCCGCGGTGGGCGAGGCCGCGGTAGTCGTCGAGGGTGTCCCAGCGTTTCGTGGTGCCGCGGCGGTGAAAGCCGATCACGACGGCGAACGCGCCGATGTTCATGACGGCGTAGAGGGCGACGTAGGCGGTGGTGGCGGCGACGGCCTCGGGGAGGCGGTGCGAGCCGACCGCGAGGGGCGCGAGCATGTAGCCGGACTGGGCCACCGACGACCAGGCGAGCAGGCGGATCGCGGTCCGCTGGCGGAGCGCGGCGAGGTTCCCGAGGGTCATGGTGAGCGCGGCCAGGACGGCGACGACGGGGCCCCACACGTGCCCGTAGGCGGGCAGGCCCAGGGCGAGGACGATCGCGAGCCCGGCGAATCCGGCGGCCTTGGAGACGACGGCGAGGAACGCGGCGACGGGCAGCGGGGAGCCCTGGTAGACGTCCGGGGCCCAGAAGTGGAACGGGACGGCGGCGACCTTGAACGCGAACCCGGCGAGGACGAGCACGGAGCCCAGCGCGGCGACGGGGTCGAGGTCGGCGGGCAGCCGGGCGAGGGCGGGCGCGATCCGGTCCAGGTGCATGGCGCCGGTCGCGCCGTACACGAGGCTGATGCCGAACAGCATGACCGCGGTGGACACGACGGAGACGAGGAACAGTTTCAGCGCGGCCTCGGAGGACGTCCCGTCGTAGCGGCGCAGCGCGGACAGCGCGAACACCGGCAGGGAGAGGGTCTCCAGGGCGACGACCAGGAGGATGAGGTCGCGGGCCGCGACCAGGGTGAGGGCGCCGATGACGGCGGCGAGCAGCAGGAAGTGGTACTCCCCCACCGGGATCTTCGAGTCGGTGATCTCCTGGAGGGACAGCAGCACGACGATGACGGCGGCGCCGAGGATGATCCCCTGGAACAGCAGGGTGAAGTCGTCGGCGACGTAGGAGCAGGAGGCGGGGCCGCCGGAGCGCAGGCCGTCCGGCAGGCAGAAGGTGGCGCGGCGGTCCCCGGCGGCGAGCGCGACCACGGCGGCGAGCGCGGCGGCGAGCGACCCGCCGGACAGCAGGGACAGGACGCGGCGGGGCGCGTCGAAGGCGTCGGCGAGCAGCAGCACGATCGCGGCGACGGCGAGGATCAGGGGCGGCGCGACCGCCGCGTAGTCGATGTCCTGGATCATCAGCCGCCTCCGAACAGCGCGCGGACCGGACCCGTGGTCACGTCCAGCAGGGTCTTCGGCCAGAGGCCGACCAGCAGCGTCAGCGCGATCAGCGGCACCCAGGCGGCGTACTCCTGGAGGGAGACCCGCGCGACCGGTCCGCGGGGGACGGCGACGCCGTCGGACGGCCCGTGGGTGAGCCTGGCGAGCATCCGCAGGAAGTAGGCGGCGGTGAGGACGGTGCCGAGCGCGGCGACGGCCATGAACGTCACGAACGTCTCGCGGGGCAGGTCGGCGTGCGGCCGGTACGCGCCGATCAGCGCGAGCACCTCTCCCCAGAACCCGGCGAGGCCGGGGAGCCCGAGGGACGCCACGGCCGCGAAGGTCAGGATGGAGGCCAGCCGCGGGGACGTGCTGAGCATGCCGCCGCCGAGGGCGTTCATGTCGGCGGTGCCCCAGCGTTCCTTGACCGCGCCGGCGAGGAAGAACAGCAGGCCGGTGATCAGGCCGTGCGCGATGTTGCCGAACAGGGCGGCGTTGACGCCGACGGGCGTGAGGGTCGCGATGCCGAGCAGGACGAACCCCATGTGCCCGACGGACGAGTAGGCGATCATCCGTTTGAGGTCGCGCTGGGCGAGGCAGGCGAGCGCGCCGTAGACGATCCCGATGACGGCGAGGAGGCCGAGCCACGGCGCCCAGACCCGCGCGCCGTCCGGGGCGAGCGGGAGCGCGACGCGGACGAGGCCGTAGGTGCCCATTTTCAGCAGCACCCCGGCCAGCAGGACGGACCCGACGGTGGGGGCCTCGGTGTGCGCGTCCGGCAGCCAGGTGTGCAGCGGCCACATCGGCGCCTTGACCGCGAAACCGATCCCCATCAGCGCGAACGCCGTGACCTGGAGGCCGTGCGAGAGGCCGGACCCGTGCCGGGCGGCGAGGTCGGTCATGTCGAGCGTGCCGGCCTCGGCGCCGACGAGCAGCATCCCGGCGAGCAGGAGCCCGGAGCCGAGGAGCGTGTAGAGGATGAACTTCGTGGCGGCTGCGCGGCGTCCCGTCCCGCCCCACAGCATGATCACCACGTACATGGGGACCAGGACGGTCTCGAAGAACACGAAGAACAGCACGAGGTCGAGCGCGACGAAGGTGCCGAGCATCCCGACCTCCAGGACGAGCAGCAGCGCGGTCAGCAGCCGGATCCGGCCGCCTTCCGGGGGGTGCCGCAGCGTGTAGAGGAAGCACAGGAACGTCAGGAGGGCGGTCAGCACGACGAGCGGCAGCGAGATCCCGTCGACGCCGAGGTGGAACCGCAGGCCGATGGCGGGCGCCCAGGCCCGGTCGACCTCCAGCTGCATGCGGGACGTGTCGCCGAAGTCGAACGCCGTCATGGCCGAGATCGCGACGAGGAGGGTCGCGGCGGACACGGCCGTCCCGAAGGCGCGGACGGCGAAGCCGGTGCGCAGGAACCGGTTCGCCGGGACGAGCATCGCCAGCGCCCCGAGCAGCGGGATCGCCATCATCAGCACGAAGATCACTGGAAGATCACCACCGCGGCCGCGATGAGGGCGACACCGGCGAGCAGGCCGGTGAGGTAGGTCTGCGGGTTCCCGTTCTGGACGAATCTGACCAGGCCGCCGAGCCGGGCCGCGGCCCGTCCGGTGCCGAGGACGGTGGCGTCCACGCGGCGCTGGTCGAACTGGACGACGTGACGTGCCAGAGCCTGGACGGGCCGGACGATGACCACCGCATAGAGCTCGTCCACGAAGAAGGCCCGCGCGAAGACGGTACGGACGGGCCCGAGCGCGCGCGCGGGATCCAACGCCGGGTCGCGGTTCCAGGCAAGGAACGCCCCGCCCGCGCCCACGGCGAGCAGCAGGACGCTGAGCAGCGAGGCCCCGACTTGGGGCCGCAGTTCCGGAGCACCGAGGCCGAAGAATCCGAGGATCGCGGCGGGGACGGCCAGCGCCACCACGGTCCACGTCAGGATCCGTGCCGGATCGCGGACTTCGTAGGTTCCGCGCCGCTCACCGAAGAACGTCATCAACCACGCACGCATCGCATAGGCGGCCGTCAAGACGACCGTGACGAGCAATCCGACATAGACCAGCCACGCGATCCCGCCCGATGTGACCTCGCCGCCATGCAGGGCGGCGTGCTGGGCGGCCTCTATGACGGCGTCCTTGCTGAACCATCCGCTGAACGGCGGGACACCGGCGAGGGCGGCGAAACCCACGGTCATCGACCAGAAGGTGAGGGGCATGCCGCGCCGGAGGCCGCCGTAGTGGGCGAGCATGTTCGACCCCGCGGTCACGATGACGCACCCGGCGGCCAGGAACAGCAGCGCTTTGAACGCCGCGTGCGTGAGCAGGTGGAAGACCGCCGCCGATTCCGCGCCCACCGCGAGCCCCGCGGCCATGACGGCGAGCTGGCTGATCGTGGAGTACGCCAGGACGCGTTTCAGGTCGTCCTGGGCGAGGGCCGCGCACGCCGAACCGACCATGGACACCACGGCGACGACGCCCAGCACGGCGAGCGCGGTCGGGGCGGCGAGGAACACCCCGTACAGGCGCGCCACGACGTAGATCCCCGCCGCGACCATCGTCGCCGCGTGGATGAGGGCGCTGATCGGGGTGGGGCCCGCCATCGCGTCCGGGAGCCAGGTGTGCAGCGGGAACTGGGCGCTCTTGCCCGCGACACCGGCGAGGAGCAGCAGCGCGGCCGCCGTCACGGTGGACTGCGGGAGGTCGCCGGCCGTCCGGACGATCCGGTCGATCTGGAACGTCCCGGCGCCGACGCCGAGCACGATCACGCCGAGGAGGAAGCCGACGTCGCCGAGCCGCGTGACGAGGAACGCCTTGACCGCCGCCCGCGAGCTGGACCGCTCCTCCCAGTGGTGCCCGATCAGGAAGTACGAGCAGATGCCCATGACCTCCCAGCCCACGTACAGGACGATCAGGTCGCCGGAGTAGACGACCAGCAGCATCGCGGACGTGAACAGCGAGATGAACGCGGCGTAGGAGGAGTAGCGCCGGTCCCCGGACATGTACGCGACCGAGAACACCTGGACGGCGAGCGCCACGCAGCACACCATGAGGCCGACGACCGCGGCCAGGCCGTCCACCTGGAGGCCGACGCTGATCGGCACCGACCCGGTGTCGACCAGCGTGAGCGCGCCGGTGCGCGTCCCCGGGTCCCGCCAGACGGCGACCGCGACGATCGCCGACAGGACGAGCGACACCGCGACCGGCACGCACGCGATCAGCGCCGGGCCGTTGCGCGGCGGCGAGCCGGCGCCGGGCGGCGAGCCCGCGGGGGCGCCGCGCAGCAGCCGGGTCAGGGACGGGCCGGACAGCATCCCGGCGAACGCGGCGAGGAACGGCGGCAGCGCGACGAACGACGCGAGCCAGATCACGGCGACGCCTCCTCGGGCTCGGGTGCCGGTTCGGCGCCGGCTACCCGGTCCGCGGTTCCGCCTTCGGCCGGACGGGGCGCCGCGTCCGGCGCCTCCTCGGCGAGGGCGCGCAGCCGGTCGACGTCGATCATCTGCCGGTTGCGGAACACCAGCAGCACGATCGCGAGGCCGAGCCCGATCTCCGCCGCGGCGATCACGATGGTGAACAGCGTGAGGACCTGGCCGCCGTGGAGCCGGTCCCGGTACCAGACGTCGAACGTGACGAGGTTGAGGTTCACCGCGTTCAGCATCAGCTCGACCGACATCAGGACGAGGATCGCGTTGCGGCGCGCCAGCACCCCGTACACCCCGACGGAGAACAGCAGCGCGGCGACGACCGTCGGGTAGGCGAGATGCATCAGGCGTCGCCCTTCCCGCCCGGCTTCGCGTCCGGCTTGGCTTCGGGCTTCGCGGCCGGGCGGGCCCGGATGTCCGACCGCGACAGGACGATCGCGCCGACCAGCGAGGCGAGCAGCAGCACCGACAGGACCTCGAACGGCAGCACCCACGTCCGGAACACGGCGCCGCCGAGCTCGTCCGCCGATCCGCCGCCCGCGCGCAACGGCGTCCGGGCGTCGCCGAACCCCATGACCATCACCGTGACCAGGACGGCGGCCGTGGCGGCGGCGACGGCCAGCGCGGCCCACCGGTTCCCCGAGTCCAGGTCGGCGGACTCCCCGATCGGCGCCCGCGTCAGCATGACCCCGAACAGCAGCAGCACCACGACGGCGCCGACGTAGATGAGGACCTGCACCCAGGCGACGAACTCCGCGGTGAGGACGAGGTAGCCGCCCGCGAGCGCGCCGAACGACACCACCAGCCACAGCGCCGCGTGGACGAGCTGCCGCGTCGTGACGACGAGGATCGCGGAGACGACCGCCACCACGCCGAGCAGCGTGAACACGATCTCCTGGCCGCTCATCCGCGCTCGCCCGGCTCGCCGGGCGGACCCGTGCGGGGCGAACCCGCGCCGGGCGACCGGGCGGCCCGCGCGGCGGCCTTCTCCGCAGCGGCCACCTCCTTGGGCGGCTCGGCGGCCGGGTCGTGCGCCTGCGGCGGCGGGACGGTCCACATCCACTCCCGCAGGCGTTCCTTCTCGTGCGTCAGCTCGGCGATGTCGTACTCGGCGTACTCGAACTCCGGCGACCAGAACAGCGCGTCGAACGGGCACACCTCGATGCAGATGCCGCAGTACATGCACAGCGCGAAGTCGATCGCGAACCGGTCGAGGACGTTGCGCGTCCGGGGGCGTCCACCGCCCTCGGCCGGGAGCGTCTCCTTGTGCGAATCGATGTAGATGCACCAGTCGGGACACTCACGGGCGCACAGCATGCACACCGTGCAGTTCTCCTCGAACAGCGCGATGACACCCCTGCTGCGCGGCGCCAGATCCGGTTGCACTTCGGGGTACTGGCGCGTTATAGACCGCCGCGTCATCGTCCGCAACGTGACCGCCAGCCCCTTGGCCAGCCCGCCTCCTGGTAGCCGTCCCACGCGCCCCATGATTGCGCACGATCGGCGCGGGGGGAACGCGGCGGGTTCCGCGTTCGTCCAACGAGGTATAGGTCGTGTGCCAGAGAGCAGGGTTGCGGCCGGGGAGGGCATGTGGGTCATCACGCGGAGCGCCCCTACGATCCCGAGCCCGAGCATGCCGCTCGGCCGACGTCCGACCAGCCTCGTCCCCCGTTTCGGTACCCGGCGCCGCCTCCGCGGCGTCCGCCCGCGGCGGCCGGTTGGCGTCCCCCGTACCCGGGTCCGCCCATGCCCCCGCAGCCGCCTCTGCCGTCGCCCGTCCCGGCGATCACTCCGCAGACCGCCCGCGGCGTCCTGTGGGCTTTCGTGCCGTTCGTCACTCTCGGCTTCGGGACGCCGCTCACGTTCCTGTACGCGGCCGTCCGGCGGCAGTCCCTGGCGCTCGGGGGCACCGCCGCGGGCTACGGCGCCGGCACCGCCGCCGTGCTGATGATGCTCCAGTCCGGCAACCCGTTCTTCCTCGTCTTCGGCTCGTTCATGATGCTCCTGCTGTGGATCGCCGGGACGGGGCACGCGTTCGCCGTCCGGTCGTCCGTCTTCCCCCGCGAGAAGCCCGGCCACGCGCTCAACGAGCACGCGATCGAGGTCGCCAAGTACCGGCGGTCGCTGCGCGAGCAGGCCCGCGCGCTCGCCGCCGAGGACCCGGCGCTCGCCCGCGAGCTGCGCATCGGCCGCCCCGACTCGCCGCGCGCCTACGACGACGGCGGGCTGGTGGACGTCAACCACGTGCCCCGCGAGATCCTGGAGGCGCTGCCCGGCATGACCCCGGAGATCGCCGACCGGATCGTCCGCCGCCGCGGGGAGACGGGCGGGTTCGTCTCCGTCGAGGAGATGGCCGTGGACGCCGACGTCCCGCCGGACGTCCTCCCCCAGCTGGCCGACTTCACGATCTTCCTCAGGTGACGTCCGGGCGCCGCCGGCGCTCAGAGGGCGACCCTGAGGACGCCGGTCAGCGCGAGCTGGGCCAGTGACAGCGGGACGAGCCACGCCCACGCGAGCTTCTGCAGCTGGTCCTCGCGCATGCGCGGGTAGCTGACCCGCAGCCAGATCACGCAGAACGCCAGCACGGCGACCTTCAGCAGCGTCCAGAGCCAGCCCAGCTCGGTGTTCAGGAACGGGCCCTTCCACCCGCCGAGGAACAGCACGGCCGTCAGCGCGCACAGCACGACGATCCCCGCGTACTCGGCGAGGATGAACAGCGCGAACCGCAGCCCGCCGTACTCCGTGTACGGGCCGAAGATGATCTCCGAGTCGGCGACCGGCATGTCGAACGGCGGGCGCCGCAGCTCCGCCAGGCCCGCGACGAAGAAGACCACGCCGCCGACCGCCTGCCACGGCAGCCACCACCAGCGCCACTCCTCCACGACGCCCTGCAGCGACAGCGTCCCCGCCGCCATCGCCACCGACGACGCCGCGAACACCATCGGCAGCTCGTAGGACATCAGCTGCGCCGCGACCCGCATCCCGCCGAGCAGCGAGTACTTGTTCGCGCTCGCCCAGCCCGCCATGATCGCGCCGATCACGCCGACGCCCATCACGGCGAGCGCGAAGAACACCCCCGGGCCGAGGTCGAGCGCGACCTGCCCGCCGGGCCCGACCGGGATCACCAGCAGCACCAGCAGGTACGGGACGATCGCCACACCCGGCGCCAGCTTGAACACCCACCGGTCGGCGTCGCGCGGGACCACGTCCTCCTTCTGCGCGAACTTGACGCCGTCGGCGACGAGCTGCGCCCAGCCGTGGAACCCGCCCGCGTACATGGGGCCGAGGCGGCCCTGCATGTGCGCCATCACCTTGTGCTCGGCCTGCCCCACCAGCAGCGGGAGCACCGCGAACGCGCCCGCGACCAGCACCAGCTTGACCACGACCTCAAGCATGGGGCCCCCAGCCCTCCGGGACTCCCGGCGGACGGACGCGGCGGCGGCTCGGCGCCCCGTGCCCCGACTCGCCCGGTTCCTTGGCGCCCGGCCACGGCTTGGCGACGCGGGCGGCGAGCACGAAGTCCTTGCGCAGCGGGTGGCCCTCGAACCCGTCCGGCAGGAGCAGCGGGACGAGGTTCGGGTGGCCCTCGAACAGGATGCCGAACATCTCCGACGTCTCCCGCTCGTGCCACCCGGCGCCCCGGTAGACGCCCGTCGCCGTCGCCAGCACGGGCGCCCGCTTCGTCACGCGCGTACGGACCAGCAGATGGTGGCGGCGCTCCAGCGAGTACACGTGCACGACGACCGCGAAGCCCTCCTCCAGCTCGTCCACGCCGGTCAGCCAGTCGAAGAAGCCGCAGGCCAGGTCGTCGCGGGCGAAGGTGAGCGCCTCCACCCAGAGTTCGGGCGACACCCCGACGGCCAGCCCGCCGAAGGTCTCCTCGGTGGTGACCTCGTCGCCGAAGCGTCCCGTCCAGGCGTCCGCGAGTTCCGCTCCCGGGGAGTGGGGACTCATCGGTCACGTCCGATCTGGTCGTCGTGGTCGTCGTCCACCAGCCCCGGGATGATCGACGGATCGTGCGACGGGTCCGCGTCGTCGTCCTCCACTATCGGGACGGGCGCGGTGACGTAGTGGTCCTCGACCATGTGCACGGGCTGCGTGGTGTCCGCCGGGCCTGGCTCGGGCTCCGGCTCCTGCTCGGGCTCGGGCTCGGCGAGGTGCCGGACGGGCTGGGTGATGTCGGTCGGATCGACGGGCTGCTCGGGGGCGGGCGCCGGCGTCCCCGCGGCCTCGGCCTCATGGAGATGCCGGACAGGCTGGGTCGTGTCGGTCGGCTTGACGGGTGGCGCCCCGCGCTCCGGCGCGCCCTCGGCCACGGTCCCTGTATCGCCAAGGTGCTGGACGGGCAGCGTCTCGTTCTCCGCCGCCGCGTCCCCCGGGGCCTCGCCCTTCGGGGCCTCGGCCTCCCCGCCGCCGTCCTCCAGGCTGTTCCAGTGCTCGAAGGTCTCGTGCCGGTCGGGCGCGGGCGGCGGCTGGAGCGGGCGGCGCAGGACGGTGGCCGGGAACGGACGCGGCGCCGGGGGCGGGGTGACGGGCTCCGCGCCGCCGTTCCCGCCGTAGCGGTCGCCGAGCGACTCGGCCGCGATCTTCTCCTGGAGGTGGACGATGCCCTGCAGCAGCGCCTCCGGGCGGGGCGGGCAGCCGGGCACGTAGACGTCCACCGGGATGATCTGGTCGACGCCCTTGGTCACGCAGTAGGAGTCCCAGTAGGGGCCGCCGCAGTTGGAGCAGGCGCCGAAG
Organism: Actinomadura sp. NPDC048955; assembly: GCF_040649435.1. Classification (NCBI taxonomy): domain Bacteria; kingdom Bacillati; phylum Actinomycetota; class Actinomycetes; order Streptosporangiales; family Thermomonosporaceae; genus Actinomadura; species Actinomadura sp. NPDC048955. The sequence continues at coordinate 72,856 of NZ_JBEZJI010000021.1, read as the reverse complement.
GAGATGACGTACTTGGGTTCGGGCATCTGCTCGTAGAGGCGGCGCACCGCGGGGGCCATCTTGTCGCTGACGGTGCCGGAGACGACCATCAGGTCGGCCTGGCGCGGGCCGGGCGCGAACGGGATGACGCCGAGCCGGATGAAGTCGTGCCGGCTCATGGACGTCGCGATGAACTCGATGGCGCAGCAGGCCAGGCCGAAGTTGAAGACCCAGAGCGAGTAGCGGCGGCCCCAGTTGAGCACGAACCTGATCGGCTTGGGCGCGAGCCGCGACAGCGGCCCGACGCTCGGCGGGGGAAGATCGATGGTGCCCACGACGCCATTGTTACAGCGCCCGGGGGGTCAGACCCAGGACAGGACGCCCTTCTTGCCCGCGTATGCGAGCCCCGCGGCCAGGAACGCCAGGAAGACGAACATCTCGCCGAGCGTCGTCGCCCCGTAGCCGGGGGCGGAGAAGACGGTCGCCCAGGGGAAGAGGAACACCGCGTCCACGGCGAACACCACGTAGAGGTAGGCGAAGACGTAATAGCGCACGTAGGAGTGGGCCCAGCCCTCGCCGACCGGGTCGACGCCGCACTCGTACGTCGTCAGTTTCTCGACCGTGGGACGATGGGGGCGCAGCAGCCGGTTCGCCGCGAGCGCTCCCCCGACGATCCCGGCGCCCACGAGGAGCAACACGACCAGAACGACATATGTGTCGAAATAGTTATGCACCAGATCCTCCTCGCGTGCGTCACATCCAGTATCTCGCGAAGCAGCGGCGATGAGTGTGACGTCCTACCTCCACCCTGGAGGATCACAATGTCATGCTCTTGCTGCACACTAGGTTCGCATGGGTCGGTTTTGACCTGGAAGGACGTGACCGGATGAGCAACCCCCCGCCTCCCCCGGGCTGGGAATCCCCGGGTGGGGCCTCCTGGCCGCCTCCGCCGCCGCCAGCGGGCCCGGGCGGGCCCGGTCCCGGCGGACCCGGCGGCCCGGGCGGGCCGCCCCCGCCCGGCGGCTTCGGAGGCCCCGGAACACCACCCCCCTTCTTCCCCCCGCCCCCCGGCGGCCCGATGGGCCCGCCGATGCCGCCGCCGAGGCGCGGCGGTGGCGGCGGCCTGGTGATCGGCCTCGTCGGCGGCGGCGTCCTGCTCCTTGTGATCATCGCGGTCGTCGTGTTCGTGGTGGCCAAGGGCGGCGGCAAGTCCCCCGAGGAGAAGCTGACCGCGGCCGCGACCAACATGGACGCCGCCAAGGCGGTCACGCTGAAGGGCACCTTCGGCGGCAGCGAGACGCTGCGCGGCGAGCTGAACGTCACCAAGGGCGGCCGCGCGATGGGGCCCGTCACCTGGAACACCGACCAGGTCACCGTGCTGTCGGCCGACGGCAAGCTGTTCGTGAAGGGCGACAAGTCCTACTGGACGCGGCAGATCTCCTCCACCGAGACCCCCTACTACCTCACCTCGGGTGAGCAGTGGGGCCGGCTGAGCGCCGACGAGCTCGACCTCGACTTCAAGGAGCAGCTGTCGCCGACGGCTCTGGCGAGCAAGATCCGCTCGGCCCGGCTGTCGCGGGTCAAGCCGATCGAGACGACGTGGATGGGCAAGAAGGCGCTCAAGTTCAGCACCTTCTCCTCCACGCTCTACATCACCGACGACGACGACGCCGAGCTGATCCGCTACGAGGCGACCACGCCGCGGGTCACGCTGGACGTCACCCCGAAGGACTCCGGCGACGCCTCCTCCCTCATCTCGGACATGCGCACCAGCATGGGCGAGCTGAAGGACTCCTTCAACGCCTCGTCGAAGCCGACGGTCGACGAGTGGAAGAAGGGCAACTGCAACGGCAACTCCGGCTGCACGGTCGAGGCCAAGATCCGGCCGCCGTACGACGTGGAGAAGCCCGTCACGATCGACGTCCGGTTCCGGCTCACCGCCGGCACGCTGACCGGCCGCGACCTCGGCAACTGCACCGCGCACGTCACGCTCACCAGCAGCCTCTCCGAGTGGACGAGCTGCCGGGTCGTCAGCAGCGCGTGGACGAGCTGGGCCAAGGCCACCGGCGGCACCTTCTACAAGCACGCGGAGTACAAGGTGATCGGCGCCACCTCCGAAGAGGTGTCCGGCCTGCAGAGCGGCCTCGACAGCGAATGACGCCGCAGGTGAGGCGCCTCGCGCGCTGATCCGCGACCGCAAGGGTGCCCGGCGGTGCCCCTCCTTTCCGGGGAGGGGCGCCGCCGGGCACCCTTATGCTCTTGGTGGACGGCCCCTCCAGGGCCCGGCGGCCGCCCTTCCCCCCGGAACGTTCTCGAGCCCGTCGGCACCCACCGGGGGACGCCTCCATGATCCCTTGCTTTGTGTCTGACGGTCGGGCCGGTACCTGGCCCCGGAAGTGAGCAGAGTGAGCCCCGAGTGAGCGCTGAACAGGACGAGCCGTCACCGACGGCCTCTTCCCGCCCCCCGTCCCCGGACGGCCGCCCGCAGCAGGGCGCCCCCGTCCCGCAGGGTCCCCACCCCGGGGACGTCCGCGTCGCCGGCGGCCAAGCCCCACCCGGGGCGGACTCTCCCGCCGGTCCTGACGCGGCTCATGCGACCGACCCGGGCGCGACCCCCACCGATCCGCGTGGCACGCCCTCCTTCGTCCCCCCGGGGCCCGACTCCGGCGCTCCGCCCGGCGCGGGCTTCCCGCCCGAGCCGGGAGCGGCGTTCTCGCCGAGTGGTCCGGTCCCGCCGGGCGCCCCGGGACGGCAGCGCGGGCCTCGGAGCCGGCGCGTGGTGGCCGTCGCCGGGGCGGCGGCCGTCGTGCTCGTGGTCGGCGCGGTCGCGGCCGTGGCGCTCACCGGGGGCGAGGAGCCCCCGAAGAAGGAGCCGAAGGCGGCCGCGGCGGCCCCGCCCCCGGCGTGGACGGTCGCGGCGGGCCAGGCCCTCACCTCCGGGACGGGCCTGCGCTACGACGGCAGCCTGACGATCAACGGCCGGCCCGTCCAGGCCCGGTTGCGCGTGACGCCGGCGGGCGCGGCGAGCGGCACGCTCACCGCGGGCATGCTGACGGCGGAGGTCGTCGCGATCAGCGGCGTCACCTACGTCAGGGCCGGGACGGCGTTCTGGCAGACCTACGCGAGCGGCGTCGCGCATCCGGAGTACTACGCGGGACGCTGGGCCAAGGCGCCGGCGTCGCTGCCCGGTTTCGACGTCCCGGACGTCCTCGGCCCCAAGGCGATCGCCAAGGCGCTGAGAAAGGCCCCGGCGAAGCCGCCCACGGAGAACGTGAACGGCGTCCGCGCCTTCAAGGTCAAGGCGTCCGGCGCGGAGTACGTGCTCACGGCGGAGGCCCCGTACCGGCTGCTGGCGGTGCGGCCGGACGGGCGGGCGGCGCAGCGCTTCACCGTCGCGCCCGTGGCGACCCCGGCGCCGCTGTTCGCCGAGTTGCGTCCGCGGGTGGCCCGGCTCGGCGGGGCGTTCGATCCCGGCCTGCGCTTCACTCCGGGGAAGCTGGCGTTCAGCAACTGCGAGCAGAACACCAGCGGCTGCACAGTGAACGTGCCCGCCACGCTCACCGAACCCGCGACGGTGCCGGACGGCGCGCGCGCGGCGCTGCGGGCGGCGATCTCGTCCAAGGGCGAGCCGCTCGGGACGTGCACGGGGTCGGGACCGGTCCCGGCCAACCGGTCGCTCGTCCTGCGCTGCACCGTGACCAGCAAACTGTGGCGGCACTGGATGCGCGCCGCGCTCGACAACCCCGGCTCCTACCCCTACGAGGCGAAGGCGCGCGTCGTCGGCGAGGCCGTCGACGTCGCCGACGTGCCGAAACTCCTCGCCCGCGTCGACCGCGAGCGCAAGGCGGTGATGAAGGCGGCTCAGGGCACGCCGGGCCCGACCGTGTCGGGCGAGCCGTCCGTCAAGCGCTCGGAGCGGCCGGAAATCGCCACATCCCAGACACCAGGGACACCGTGAACCCCACGTTCAGGGGCGGTGCGGTCGAACGGGATTCCGGCTGTCTACACTTCGGGTCGTGAACTCCACGCCTCTGGGGAGCGGATGCTCCTCGACGAGTCCCGCGCGGTTGCTGGTCCGGCGTCTGCATGTCGACCTGTGCCGCCAGCGCAGCTGCCTGTGTTCGGGATGAACCCGGGGACCCGTCCAGGTCGTATCGCCCGATAGGACCTGCGGAGCGTTCGCCGCCCGTCGCACGCCTCCATGACGCGCGGCCACCGGCACCGGACGAGGACAGCGCGCTCTCCTTGCGCGGTCATCCCTGTGTGCGGCCCGTCACCGCCAACCCATCCCGTCCCGGACATACCATGAAGGTAAGCCTTAGTAGCATCACGATCCTGGGTGCCTCCCCCAGGACGGATGCTGCGCGTCGAGGAGGTCTTCCTCTGTGACCAAACAGGTCCAGCAGCTCGACCGCGTCATCATCCGCTTCGCCGGAGACTCCGGCGACGGCATGCAGCTGACCGGCGACCGCTTCACCCAGGAGACCGCGGCGTTCGGCAACGACCTCTCCACGTTGCCGAACTTCCCGGCCGAAATCCGCGCCCCCGCCGGGACCCTCCCCGGCGTGTCCAGTTTCCAGTTGCACTTCGCCGACCACGACATCCTGACGCCGGGCGACGCGCCGAACGTCCTGGTCGCGATGAACCCCGCCGCCCTCAAGGCGAACCTCGGGGATCTTCCGCACGGCGCCGACCTCATCGTCAACACCGACGAGTTCAGCAAGCGCAACCTCGCCAAGGTCGGCTACGCGGCCAGCCCCGTCGAGGACGGCTCGCTGTCGGAGTTCCGGGTCCACGCCCTGCCGCTGACCTCCATGACGGTGAAGGCCCTCGAAGACTTCGACATCTCCAAGAAGGACGCCGAGCGCGCGAAGAACATGTTCGCGCTCGGCCTCCTGTCGTGGCTGTACCACCGTCCCACCGAGGGGACGCTGGCCTTCCTGGAGCGCAAGTTCGCCAGCAAGCCCGAGATCATGAAGGCCAACATCGCGGCCTTCCAGGCGGGCTGGTCCTACGGCGAGACCACCGAGGCGTTCTCGGTGCAGTACGAGATCAAGCCGGCCGAGCACGAGCCGGGGCTCTACCGCAACATCACCGGGAACCTCGCGCTGGCGTACGGGCTGGTCGCGGCGGGCGTGCAGAGCGGGCTGCCGATCTTCCTCGGCTCCTACCCGATCACGCCGGCGTCCGACATCCTGCACGAGATCTCCAAGCACAAGCGGTTCGGCGTCCGCACCTTCCAGGCCGAGGACGAGATCGCCGCGGTCGGCGCGGCGCTCGGCGCCTCGTTCGGCGGGTCGCTCGGCGTCACCACCACGTCGGGGCCCGGCATCGCGCTGAAGAGCGAGACGATCGGGCTCGGCGTCTCGACCGAACTCCCGCTGCTGGTCATCGACGTGCAGCGGGCCGGCCCGTCCACCGGGCTGCCGACCAAGACCGAGCAGGCCGACCTGCTGCAGGCCATGTTCGGCCGCAACGGCGAGGCGCCCGTCCCGGTGATCGCGCCGCAGTCCCCGTCGGACTGCTTCGACGCGACGATCGAGGCGGCGCGGATCGCGGTGAAGTACCGCACGCCGGTGATCCTGCTGTCGGACGGCTACCTCGCCAACGGCTCCGAGCCGTGGCGGCTGCCGGACGTGGCGACGCTGCCGAAGATCGAGCCGAACTTCGCCGAGCCGTCGCAGGAGGGGTTCCAGCCGTTCGAGCGCGACCCGGCCACCCTCGCCCGCCCGTGGGCGGTCCCCGGCACGGCCGGGCTGGAGCACCGGATCGGCGGCCTGGAGAAGGCCGACGTCACCGGCAACATCTCCTACGACCCCGCCAACCACGACCGCATGGTCCGGCTGCGCCAGGCCAAGGTCGACGGGATCGCGAACGACATCGAGCCGCTCGCCGTGGACGACCCGTCCGGCGCGGCCCGCGTCCTGGTGATGGGCTGGGGCGGGACGTACGGGGCCATCTCCGCGGCCGTCCGGCGGGTCCGGGCGTCCGGGCGCCCCATCGCGCAGGCCCACCTGCGGCACCTCAACCCGTTCCCGGCGAACCTGCCCGAGGTGCTGCGCTCCTACGACAAGGTGATCGTCCCTGAGATCAACCTCGGCCAGCTCGCGCTGCTGCTGCGCGGCCGGCTGCTCATCGACGTGATCGGCTACAACCAGGTCCGCGGCCTGCCGTTCAAGGCCGAGGAGCTCCAGGGCGTCATCCAGGATGTGATCGACAGTGAGTGACAACGGTGCCAACGGCGCCGCCAACGGCAACGGCAACGGTGCCGGCAATGGCGTCGCCGACGGCCGCGGCCTGCTCTCCCTCGTCCCCAAGGCGGACGGGAAGCAGACGATGAAGGACTTCAAGACCGACCAGGAGGTGCGCTGGTGCCCCGGGTGCGGTGACTACGCGATCCTCGCGGCCGTCCAGTCGTTCCTTCCCGAGCTCGGGCTGCGCCGCGAGAACATCACGTTCGTCTCCGGCATCGGCTGCTCGTCGCGGTTCCCGTACTACATGAACACCTACGGGTTCCACTCGATCCACGGCCGCGCGCCCGCGATCGCGACGGGCCTCGCCACGTCCCGCCCTGACCTGTCGGTGTGGGTGGTGACGGGGGACGGCGACTCGCTGTCCATCGGCGGCAACCACCTGATCCACGCGCTGCGCCGCAACGTCAACCTCAAGATCCTGCTGTTCAACAACCGGATCTACGGGCTGACGAAGGGCCAGTACTCGCCGACCTCGGAACTCGGCAAGATCACCAAGTCGACGCCGATGGGCTCGCTCGACGCCCCCTTCAACCCGCTGTCGCTCGCGATCGGCGCGGAGGGCACGTTCGTCGCCCGCACCATCGACTCCGACCGCAAGCACCTGCAGTCGGTGCTGCGGGCCGCCGCGCAGCACCGCGGCACCGCGCTCGTCGAGATCTACCAGAACTGCAACATCTTCAACGACGGCGCGTTCGACCCGCTGAAGGACGCGGCGGTGCGCGACGACGTCACCGTCCGGCTGGAGCACGGCGAGCCCATCGTGTTCGGGGCGGACCGTGCCAAGGCGCTGCGCCGCGCCCCGTCCGGGTCGTTCGAGGTCGTGAACGTCGCCGACGTGGACCCGGCCGAGATCGCCGTGCACGACGCCCACAACCCGGACCCGTCGCAGGCGTTCGCGCTGTCGCGGCTGGACCAGCCGGCGTTCGAGCACACCCCGATCGGCATCTTCCGCGACGTCGACCGCCCATCCTACGACGAGCTGATGCGGGCCCAGCTCGACGACGCCGTCCAGGCGCAGGGCGAGGGCGACCTCGCGGCCCTGCTCGGCAGCGGCGACACCTGGCGCATCGACTGACGGCGGCCTTTCCGGCGTCTCCGCAGGCCCGGCCCCGCGTCACCGGGGGCCGGGCCTGCGCGCGCTTGGAAGCCCCGCGAACGGGGCACGGTTCTCACGTGCCGGGAGTCCGGCGATCCGCGGTGGTCTTCCGGGCGGGACGTCGTGCGCGGCGGCGTCCCCGCCTGACAGACTGAGGAGATCATGGACCGGGAGGTGGCGATGCGGGTCGTACCGCGCCGTAACAAAGGCCGTCAGCGGGACGAGGAGCCCGCACCCGCCCCGGCGCCTCCCGCCCCGTCCGCCGAACCGGCGACCCCCGGCCCGGCCCTGAAAGGGCCGCCTCCGCCCGCCCCGCTCATCCCCGAAGACGCCACCGCGACGACAGCGCCTCAACTAGCGCCCCCGCCCCCGGCCTCCGTCCCGCCAGGCGAGACCGCGCCCGGACGGACCCGCCCCATGAAGGCCGGGCCTGAGCCGGGGCGCGACCCCGCGGAGGCGCTGGGCCAGGAGAGCCTGCGCGACGGCGGCCGGCGCCCCGAGGCCACGACGGCGGTCCTGCCCGCGGCCACGCGGCCGCTCGGCACGGAGGCCGAGAGGCGCCGGGCGCGAGCGGCCCAGCGGCAGCGGGAGGCCGCGGAGATGAAGCGGAGCCGGGCGGCGCGGCGGCAGGGCCGCGCGTACCGGGAGGCCGCGCCCGCGAGGGCCGCCGACCAGCACCGGTCGGCGCTGCTGGTCATGGTGCTCACGCTGGGCCTGCTGATCGCGGCCGTCGCGGTGACCGGCGGGATGATCGCGTCCTCGATGCGGACGCGGCCCGTCGCGCTGGCCGCGCCGCTGCACATCTACCCCGTCGCGCAGGTGCTGCCGGGCCAGTGCCCCGCCGGGACGCAGGGCATCACCGGGCAGGCCGCCACCGGGGCGACCTGCTACCGGCTCACCCAGGGGATCGCGATCCACAAGGTCGCCGACCTGCGCGTCCAGAAGTCGCGGGTGAAGCCGGGCGGCTACGACGTGGCGGTGACGCTGCGCCCCGCCGACCGCCGCGCGTTCGCCCAACTGACCCGCGCGACGGTCGGCCGCGACCTCGCCTTCGTCGTCCGCGACCGCCTGGTCACCCTGCCCCGCGTCGACATGGCCATCACCGACGGAAAAGTCATCGTCACCGGCTCCCCCGACCGCCCCTCAGCAAACGCCCTGGTCCGCCAGTTGAAGGGCCGTGCGGGCTAGAGCCGGGTCGTCAGGTCGCTGGGAGTTCTTCCCCCTGGACGGCTTGGATCTCCAGTTCGACCTTCAGGCTTTCGCCGACCAGGGAGATGCCCGCTTCCAGGATCTGGTTGAAGCGGATGCCGAAGTCGGTTCGGGGGAGCTCGGCGGTCGCGCGGAACGCGGCGCGGAGGCCGCCCCAGGGGTCGGAGCCCATGCCGAGATAGATCATGTCGAGGTCGACCGGCTGGGTGATGCCGTTGAGGGTGAGACGGCCGTGCACCGTCCAGCGGTCGGGGCCCGCGCCGGTCAGCCCGTCGCCCTCGTAGGTGAGGACGGGGTGGACGTCGGCGTTCAGGAAGTCGGCCGAGCGCAGGTGGTCGTCGCGCGTCTTGTTGCCGGTCTCGATGGACGCCGCCTCGATGCGCGCCGTGACGCGGGACTCCTCGACCGGCTCGGCGATCTCGATGCGTCCCTCGAAGGCGGCGAACCGGCCGCGGACGCTCGACAGGCCGAGGTGCTGCGCGACGGCGCCGATGTTGGAGTGCGCCGGGTCGATCGTCCAGACGCCGGGGGGCGGGAGCTCGGTGCCGCCCGCCCGGCCGAGGATCATCTTCCCGATGTCGGCGGTGCCCGCGCTGGACACGATCATCGTCGAGGCGGCCGGCTGGAACCCCATGGCCGTCACGATCACCGTGTAGGTGCCGGGGGGCAGCGGACCGGCGGCGAGCACGCCGTCCTCCCCGGTCTGCTCCCGCGCGACCTGGTCGCCCGCCAGGTTCGTGACCGTGACGATGGCGTGCCGCACCGCCCAGCCGTCCTTCGTCCGCACCGTCCCGCGCAGACCTCGGTTCGCATCCATCAACGACCCGCACTCCAGGTTCCGTGTCTCGTGGCCGCCGTCGTGCGGGCGGCCCGGCTCGCTCGCGTCCGTCACTCGTCCGGGTAGCCGAGCTTGAGGTCGTGGTCGTCCAGCCCGCCGCCGGAAAGCGACAGACCCGTTGCGACCGGAGGATATCCGGACGCGATCACCGTGTACTGGCCGCCGGTGAGGTCGGTGAAGGCGTACTCGCCGTCCGGGCCGGTGATGACCATCGCGACGACGTTGCCGGCGGCGTCGACGAGCGTGACGCGCGCGTCCCCGACCGCTTCGCCCGACTCGTTGCGGACCGTTCCGCGGATCCGGGCGCCGGGCGGCATCTCGACGTCCAGCCGCGTCTGGCCGTTCCCGGTCACCTCCACCGGCATCGCGACCGGGCGGTGGGCGGCGGCGCTGACGGCGAGCGTGTAGCCGCCGGCCACGATGTCCTTGAACGTGTAGCGGCCGTCGGCGTCGGTGCGGCCCGTGCCGACGACGTCGCCGCGCACGTCGGTGACGACGACCATCGCGTTCACGATGGGGGTGCCGTCGGCGCTGCGGACCGTCCCGACGAGGCCGCCGCTGCCGGCCAGCAGCAGGTCGAACTCGACCGGCCGGTCCCCGACGACGAGCGTCGCGGCCTGCGGCTCGTGCCCGCCGGTCGCGGCGATCAGCACGTAGCTGCCGGGGCCGGGCGTCGGCAGCGCGTACCGCCCGTCCTCGCCGGTGATGGCGCGGGCGAGCTGGTGGCCGTCCACGCCGATGAGGGTGAGGGCGGCGGACGGGACGGGCTCCCCGTCGCGCGTCCGGACGACGCCGCGCACCTGGACGCCGCCGCCGTGGGCGTTCTGCTCGATCTGCTGGGCGAGGAGCTTCGCCTGGGCGGCCAGCTCCGCGGCGGCCGGGGTCTCCGCCGTGTGGGCGGGAGGGGCCGGCGGCGCGGCGACGGTGGCGTAGCGGCCGTCGTCCAGGTGGCCGTTGCCGCGCGCGTGCCTGCCCGCGCCGACCGCACCGACGGCGCCCGTCCGCACCCCCGCGGACGGCGGGCGCACGACGCCGCTCTCCGCGGGGACGTCGGTCGCGGGCGCGGGTGGCGGCGCGCCCTTGCCGCGGTGCGCCGAGCCGCGCAGCGGGAGCTCCTTCAGCGCCAGCATCGCGAGGAAGCCCACCAGGGCGACGGGGATGCCGACGAGGAAGACGGTCTGCAGCGAGTCGGTGAAGGCGTCCTGGATGATGCCCCTGACCTGCGGGTCGAGCTTGCTGATCTCCTCCGGGGAGCCGAGGTTGGTCGCGCCGCCGCCGGCCGGCACGGGGATGCCCGCCGAGCGGAAGCCGCTGATGATCTCGTCCGCGACCCGGTTGGTGAGGATCGCGCCGAACGCGGCCACGCCCATCGCGCCGCCGAGGTTGCGGAAGAAGGAGACGCCGGACGTCGTGGAGGCGAGGTCGGCGGGAGCGGCGGCGTTCTGCGCGGCGAGGATGAGGATCTGCAGGCTGAGGCCCATCCCGACGCCGAGGACGGCGAGGTCCGCACCGACGATGATCTTGGGCGAGTCGGTGTGCAGCAGCGACAGCAGGTACAGCCCGCCGGCGACGCACAGCAGCCCGACCACCGGGAAGATCTTGTAGCGGCCCGTCCGGGTGACGAACTGGCCCGAGCCGGTGGAGGTGACGAGCATCCCGACGACCAGCGGCAGCGTCATCAGGCCGGACGCCGTCGGGCTCATCCCCTTGACGATCTGCAGGTACTGCGGCATGTAGATCATCACGCCGAACATCGCCATGCCGACGCAGACGGAGACGAACGAGGTCAGCAGGAACGTGGGGTTGCGGAACAGCCGGGGCGGCAGGATCGGGTCGCGCGCGATGCGCTCGGCGACGATCGCCAGGACGAGTAGCACCGCGGCGGCGCCGAGCAGGATGTAGGTCCACTGGGAGTTCCACTCGAACTCCGTCCCGCCCATGGACAGCACCAGCATCAGCACGGCGGCGCTGCCGGTGATGGTGAACGCGCCGAAGACGTCGATGCGGGTGTCGCGGCGCACCTTCGGCAGCTTGAGCACCTTCTGGATGACGAGGAACGCGACGACCGCGAGCGGCACGCACACGTAGAAGCACCAGCGCCAGCCGAGGCTGTCGGCGTCCACGATGAACCCGCCGAGCAGCGGCCCGGCGACGGTCGAGACGCCGAACACCGCGCCCATGAACCCGGCGTAGCGGCCGCGCTGCCGGGGCTCGACGACGTCACCGAGGATGACCTGGGCCAGCGCCGACAGGCCGCCGACGCCGAGGCCCTGGAACGCGCGGGCCGCGATGAGCTGGCCGATGTTCTGCGACAGTCCCGCGCCCACCGAGGCCGCCACGAAGATGATCAGGGCGGTCTGGAACATGAGCTTGCGGCCGGCGATGTCCGACAGCTTGCCCCACAGCGGCGTGGACGCCGTCATGGTCAGCAGCGACGCGCTCGCGACCCAGGAGAGCTTGTCCTGGCCGCCGAGGTCACCGACGATCGTCGGCAGCGCGGTGGCGACCACCGACGTCGAGATCATCGACGTCAGCATCGCCATCATCAGGCCGGCGAGGATCTCGAGGATCTGTCGGTGCGTGTAGTGCGGTCTCGCTTGCTCTGGCGCCGCCGGGCCGTGCGACGCCACGCTCGCCTGAGCCACATTGCCCCCACAACTCAGATGAATTACCTGTGTTTTGCATATATCTTATGTAGACGCTTGTTTACTTGCAACTCGGTACATAATAGACACGGACTGTAACGTTGACCGGGGGCTGGCGGAATGCGGTTCGAGGAACAGACCGAGGCCGCGGCGGCGCGGCGGCGCAAGCGCGACCGGGAGGCGACCCGGCGCCGCATCCTGGACGCCGCCCGCGACCTGTTCGGCGAGCACGGCTACGACGGCGTCACCGTCCGCATGATCGCCGGGCGCGCCGAGGCGAACACGGCACTGGTCCACCGCTACTTCGGCTCCAAGGCGGCGCTGTTCGGCGAGGTGCTGGCCGGGGAGTCGGTGATCCGCGGCGTCATCGCGGGCGCCCCCGAGGGGCTGCCGCGCCGGCTCGCCGAGCACTTCGTCCGGCAGGTCGACCAGCGCTCGGTCACCGCCATGTCCCGGATGCTCGACCGGTCGGCCGGCCACCCCGAGGTCAAGGAGATCCTGCTCCGCTACCTGGAGGACGTGATCGTCGAGCCGATGGTGGCGCAGCTGGACGGGCCCGACGCGCGGGCCCGGGCGCTGCTCGCGTCCACGATCATCATGGGCGGCGGTCCGGTACGGCGCCTGGTCGGCCTCGGCGACCTGCGCGCCGCCGACCCCGCCGACCTCACCGACCGCCTCACCGCGATGTTCAGCGCCGCCCTCGCCACGCCCGTCCACCGCGGGACGTAGCGCCCCGGGGCCGCGTACCCCGGCGGGAGCAGGCGGGATCGGCTTCGAGGCGGAGCGGGCGGGCACGAGGCGCGCATAGGGTTCTGGTCATGGGGCGGGCGGGCGCTTTCAGGGCGCGGTGGGACAGGACGGGACGGCCCGCACGCTGGGCGTCGGCGGCGGTCGCCGTGGTGCTCGCGGGCGGGGCCGCGGCCTGGGGCGCGGCGGCCGGCGGAGAGGCCCGCGTCCGGACGTCCGAACAGCGCATCACCGTTGTCGACGGGCCCAAGAACGACCAGCGCGTCACGCTCGACACGACGTTCTACAAGCCGGTCGGACGGTCGAAGGGCCCGGCGGTCCTGCTCGGGCACGGCTTCGGCGGCGACAAGCGGGACGTCGCGGGCGAGGCCCGCGACCTCGCCCGCGACGGCTACGCGGTGCTCGCCTGGTCGGCGCGCGGATTCGGGCGCTCGACCGGCGAGATCGCCCTCAACTCGCCCGACTACGAGGTGAAGGACACCCGGCAGCTGATCAACTGGCTGGCGCGGCGGCCGGAGGTCCGGCTCGACGGGCCCGGCGACCCGCGCGTCGGGATGGCGGGACAGTCCTACGGCGGCGCGATCGCCCTGATGACCGCCGCCTACGACCGGCGGGTGGACGCCATCGCCCCGCAGATCACCTGGAACAGCCTGCCCGGCGCGCTCTTCCCCGATGCCGCCTCTGGCGCGAAGCCCACGGACGGCGTCTTCAAGAAGCTGTGGGCGGGGCTGTTCTTCACGGGCAGCGCGACCCGGTCGGCGTGCGGGCGTTTCCTGCCCTCCGTGTGCGAGATGTACCAGGAGGTGGCGGAGAAGGGCCGTCCCACCGAGTCGGCGATCGCGATGCTGCACCGGTCGAGCCCCGCATCCGTCGCCGGCCGGATCAAGGTGCCGACGCTGCTCGTCCAGGGGCAGTCCGACTCGCTGTTCCCGCTCGACCAGGCCGACGCCAACGCCAACGCGATCGCGCGAAACGGCGCCCCGGTGTCGGTGGTGTGGTTCCAGGGCGGGCACGACGGCGGCGACCCTGAGACCGCGCGGGTCGAGGGGCTCGTGCGCGACTTCTTCGACGCCCGGCTCAAGCGGTCGTCGGCGCCTTCCTCGGACGGCTTCACCGTGACGCGGGCGGGCGGCCTCGACTCCTCGACCCAGGCGGTCGTCGTGGACGAGGCGTCGACGCGGCGGTATCCGGGGCTTTCCGGGGACACGTCGGCGCTGCCGCTGACCGGGAGCGAGCAGACGATCTTCAATCCGGCGGGCGGATCGCCCACGTCGATCTCCGCGCTGCCGGGTCTCGGGGCGCTCGGTTCCCTGGGCGGGTCGCTGGGCGGCTCCCTGGGCGGGCAACTGCCTTCGGACATGCCAGGACAGACCGCCACTTTCGACACGCGTCCGCTGGACCGTCCGCTGTGGCTGACGGGCGCCGCGACCGTCCGGCTCAAGGTCAGCGGGGACGGGCCGCTGTTCGCGAAGCTCTACGACGTCTCGCCGGGAGGGCCGGCCGCACCGGCGCGGCGGCTGGCGGCGCCCTTCCGGGTGTCCGGCGGCGAGGTCGAGGTGACGCTCCCGGCGATGGACTACCGCTTCGACCGCGGGCACCGGCTCCGGCTGGTCATCGCCACCACCGACATGGGATTCGCGACACCCGCCGAGCCGTCGTCGTACAAGGTGCAGGTGGTGTCGCCGCTGACCGTCCCGTCCGTCCCGGCGTTGAAGGCCGCACCGGCGCCTCTGCCCGCCTGGGTGTGGGCTCTGCCTGCCGGCGCCGTCGCATTGGCGCTCGCCATCCTTCTCCCTGGGCGCCTTAGGCACGGCGCCGAAACGGACAGCGACGTGCCCCTGGAGATAACGGGGCTAACGAAGGCGTACAAGAACGGGCACCTCGCCGTCTCTGACCTGTCGTTCCGGGTGGAGAAGGGTCAGGTGCTGGGGCTCCTGGGTCCGAACGGTGCAGGGAAGACGACGACGCTGCGCATGCTGATGGGCCTGATTCATCCGGACTCCGGCTCGATCCGCATCTTCGGGCATCGCGTGTACCCGGGCGCCCCTGTACTGTCCCGCCTGGGCTCCTTTGTAGAGGGGCCGGGGTTCCTGCCCCACCTGTCCGGTCGCGACAACCTGGACCTCTACTGGCGCGCTACAGGACGTCCCCTGGACGAGGCCCACCTGGACGAGGCCCTCCAGATAGCCAACCTGGGGTCGGCCCTGGACCGCGCCGTCCGCACCTACTCGCAGGGGATGCGGCAGCGTCTCGCCATAGCGCAGGCCATGCTCGGGCTGCCCGACCTCCTCGTCCTGGACGAACCCACCAATGGCCTCGACCCGCCCCAGATCCGCGAGATGCGTGAGGTGCTCGTCCGGTACGCGGCCGCCGGGCGGACGGTCATCGTCTCCAGCCACCTGCTCGCCGAGGTCGAGCAGACCTGCACGCACGCCGTCGTCATGGCGGGCGGCCGCCGCGTCGCCGCCGGCCCGGTCGCCGAGATCACCGGGTCCGGCCGCCGCCTGGAGGACGCGTTCCTGGAGATCATCGGGGAGGGCTCATGACCGCCTACCACGTCCGGCGCACCCTTCCGCTGCGGGTCGAGGCCGTCCGGCAGTTCCGGCGCCGCCGCACGCTGGTCGCCTTCGCGTTCCTGCTCGTGCTGCCCTGGGTGCTCGTCGCCGCGTTCAAGATCGGCGGCGATCCGGGGCCGGACGGCGTCCCCAGCCTGGTCGACGTCGCCACGTCGTCCGCGCTGAACTTCGCCCTCTTCGCCCTGTTCGTCTCGACGGGGTTCCTGCTGGTCGTCGCTGTCGCGCTGTTCTGCGGCGACACGGTGGCGAGCGAGGCGGGCTGGTCGTCCCTGCGCTACCTGCTCGCCGCGCCCGTGCCGCGCGCCCGTCTGCTGCGCCAGAAGCTGATCGTCGCCCTCTCCTACGCGGTCGTCGCCGTCGTCAGCCTGCCGCTGATGTCGCTCGTCGCGGGAACGGCCGGGTTCGGCTGGGGCGACGTCGAGCTCCCGACCGGCGGCACCGTCCCGGTGAGCACCGCACTCGGCCGCATGGCGATCATCATCGGCTACTCCCTCGTCGCACAGCTCGTCGTCGCCGCCCTGGCCTTCCTGCTCTCGGTGACGACCGACTCCCCCCTCGGCGCGGTCGGCGGCGCGGTGGGCCTGGTCATCGTCAGCAACATCCTGGACGCCGTCACCGCGCTCGGCTCCTGGCGCGACTTCCTCCCGACGCACTGGATGTACTCCTGGATGGACGCCCTGCAGCCCGAGATCCAGTGGGCCGGCATGGCCAAGGGCGCCGCGATCTCCGTCTCCTACGCCGCCGTCCTGTTCGCCCTGGCCTTCCGCCGCTTCCGCACACGCGACATCGTCTCCTGACCCCCGGGCACGTTCCGCGGTCCTCCGGACGCGGAACGTCGATCAGGACTCCCCGAAAACCGGTCGAACGGGCAGTGTCGGTGACATAAGCTCAGCGAACCTCGTCCGGCCCGGCCGCGTCATACGAGGTAACGGCTCGATCCTCGGGTTTTAAAGGCAGCCCGGCGGGGGGAGATGATCACCATGGCACGGCAGCAGCTCATCAAGCGCCCCAGGCCCCCACGTCAACCGAGCCCGCCCGACCTGCGGACCCCTTCGGGCCGCCTCCTGCCGTACTGACCCTCACCGGGAGAGCCTCGCAGGAGCCTCTCCCGCTCGACGACGGTCCGTTCGAGGCCGCCACGCCCTCGCCGTGGCGGCCCTGTCCGGCGCGAGCGGTTTGAGCGCCGCCGCCACGTCCCACCGACCCCACGCGCGCATCGCGTACGCCTCATGCACGGCCGTCACGCGCGCGTTGGTCGCCATAGAGCGGCCGGCAGACTGCCACCTGGCAGACCGAGAGGTTACTTTACGCCAGTAGCCAGATCACCATGCTGCATGGCATCCGCATCAACGCAGGTCAGCGGTCGAGTGCCCGGAGAGGCGACCCGGGCAGGAAGCTACCGGCAAAGTGCCATGTTGCTAACCGACCTATGTTTCTCTGCACAGAGCATCACGCATCGGGCAGAATCGAACCGACGGCGGTTTCGAGGACGGCAGATGATGCTTCGACGACCCTGGTCCACCGGCGGAACGCGGCTCGTGTACCGCCTGCTCCTCGCCGTGGACCTGGAGAAGTACAGTCACCTGGACGCGCAGCGGCAACTCGCCGCCCAGAAGGACCTCCGCAGGCTGCTCAACGGCTGCGCGAGACGGACCGGCCTGCGCACCAACGACTGGTACCGCCAGCCCGGCGGGGACGGGGAACTCGTCGTCATGCCCGCCGACGTCGACATCCCCCACGTCGTGGGCGCCTTCACGTCCGACCTCGAATGCGCGCTCGCCGAGCTCAACAGGGAGCGGGCCACCCGCCTGCGCATGCGGCTCGCCCTCCACCACGGCACCGTGATCGACGGGCCGCTCGGCCCGGCCGGCGACGCCCCCGTCGTGGTCGCCCGGTTACTGGACTCCGCGCCGCTGCGCGACCACCTCACCGAGCACCAGGACCGCGACCTCGCCCTGGTGGTGTCCGACACCCTGTACAAGGACGTCGTGGGCAGCGGCTTCTGCGCCCTGAAGCCCACGGACTTCTCCCGGCTGGAAGTAGTGATCAAAGAGAAGCCGTACAGCGGCTACATCCACCACGACCGGCTGCCGCCACGAGAGCTCCCACTCCCGGCGCCCGCCGCATGACCATCAGTCCGCCCCGTCTCCGTACCGTCTGCGTATGGAGCGCCGCAGGAGCAGCCACTCCACGCTCGAAATCGTCAGGACGGCGCTCAGGCGATCCGTGGAATCCCGCATCAGAACGGATTCCCCGTCACAAGCGATCTCGACGCAGTTGCCTCCACCGCTGCGACTGCTCTTTCTCCAGACCACCCGCGATCGTTTCGTCCTGTCCACACTGGCCCCTTCCAACCGCCGGCCTTCACGGCGCGGCTGTCAGAATTTCGGGGCACAACCTTGGAGGCGTCCTCGCAGGCCAATCAGGATGCGAACGGCGACCTTCTGTTCGGGCGAACGTCCTCACGCTCGGCCATGCCCTTCGGCGCACGATCCCAGGCACACCACAGTCCTGTGTCGTGCTCTGTCAATGTGAGAGTGTAAGTGTTCACCGAAGATCAAGCCATAGGCGGATCACTTGCCCCGCGCCGCTGTCGGCGTCGAGGGGCCTCAGAGCGATTCCGCGACCGTGTTGAGCAGCACGGCCGAGCCTTCCGGA
Source organism: Actinomadura sp. NPDC048955 (assembly GCF_040649435.1). Lineage (NCBI taxonomy): Bacteria > Bacillati > Actinomycetota > Actinomycetes > Streptosporangiales > Thermomonosporaceae > Actinomadura > Actinomadura sp. NPDC048955. Next base: position 54,854 of record NZ_JBEZJI010000021.1, on the reverse strand, counting down.
CCAAGCGAAATACGGCGCAGCACCTCGAACTTCTCGCGATAGCGGACGATGTCCTCGCGATAGTCGCGACCGATCAGTTCACCCTGCGCGCCTTCCAGATACAGCACGTCGTCGTCTTCGGCTTCAACGAACTCAAGGAGCTTGAACGGCCCGCTCAGCCCAGGATGGGCCCCCCGGTCGAGCGGAACGATCTCGATGGTCACGTTGGGCCGCTTCGCCATCTCCAGCAGGTGCGACAACTGGGCGCGCATCACCGCGGCGCCTCCGACCAGCCGACGGATCGCCGCCTCGTCGATGACGAAGTAGAACCTGGGGGGAGCGTCCCCCTCGAAGATCTCCTGCCTGCGCAGGCGCACCTCGACCAGTTCGCTGATCTGCTCGGGAGCGTCCTCGCCGCGCAGGTTCGAGAGGATCTCCTTGGCATAGGCGCTGATCTGCAGCAGGCCCGGAACGAGCAGGGGATCGAACTCGCGGCAGGCGCCGGCGGCCGACTCGAAGCCGATGAGCTCCGCCATCTGCGGGCTGAGGACCCTGCGATAAGCGCTCCACCAGGCCGTTTCACGGGCCGCGCGCGCCAGCCCCAGAAACTCGTCGTACCGCTCCGACGGCACCCCATACTGCTGCAACATGACACGGACGTCGCTCACCGCGACCCTGACCATCCCGCCTTCAATGCGGATGATTTTCGAAAGCGACCATTCCAGGGCCTTCGCCGCCTGCTCCTGCGTCAGCTCGGCGGCCTCACGGGCCCTGCGGAGCTCTACCCGAAGGCGTCGCTGGTGAACAGTCGGACTGTCCGGCATGCCCTACACCTTCCACTCCTCTGCCAGAAGGCAGAGTGCAACCTTTCAAAGCGCCTAGGTCGCAAAGACTAGTGCACCGCCAACCGCATGTGGTCGGTTCACCCCGAGGATTTGCCCAACCTCGACGACTCAGCGTCCCCAAAAGAACACAAACCGCCACACGCGACCCGTCCAATACCCACACAACCAAGGAGCCGCAATCCGGACTCCAGTGACTCACCAGCATCCCTAACCCGCTGTCGTGACCCGTCGCGTACCGAGAACCTCGCTGTAGGGTGCGAAAGCACCCACCGCAGGGTCACAGTCCAGGCGACGCTCTGTCGTCTTCAGAGAAAGAAGCCGATACCCCTGTCCGAGGCGGGCTGGGACGGCATGGCCGAGGAGACGGGCAACGCCGAAGACGCCTGGGCGGACTCCTACAAGACCCCCGAACTGGAGGGGACGTCCCGCCGCCTGATCGCCTGGGCCGCGACCTCCAGCGCCGACATCATCTGCTGGGACGCCACCGCGGAGGACCCCGAGGCCTGGCCGACCCTGGTGTTCAACCGCGGCGGAATGCGCTTCAGCCGCTACGAGTGCGGAATGGCGAAGTTCGTCCCCCACCTACTCCAAGGCGCCTTCCCCGAGTGCCCCCTGAGCGACCACACCCTCTGGGCTCAGGCCGCAGCCACCTTCAAGCAACTGCGCTGACCCCCGGCGCCGGCGCATCAGAGCCCATTGCGACGGAGGACGCTGTTCAGGACGCCCGTGTTCCGCGCCTCGACAGCCTCCAAGAGTCGTTCGCCGTAGACGCAGAGGCTGGCCTCCCACGGATGTCCGAACGTCCCGAACGAGAGATCCTGCGACAGGAAGATGTAGTAGTCGTCGTCAGGAAAGACGGGGACGACCCAGGACTCGCAGTCCTCCGGCTTGCTCAGGCGGTGCGGCCAGAAGCGGTAGCAAGGGTGCCGCCAGTCCATGACGTAGAGCCACTCGTCCCGATCGACGCAAGCCTTGAAGGCTTCATGGAACAGGACGTTGACGTCGCCAGGATCTACGGCGAAGTGCCAGAGCCACTCTGAGAAAGTAGGGCGCTCCCGGGCAAGGTCCCACGTCACCGACGGGGAAGGCTCCAGGATGCCCGTCCCCTGATCGGGCCGGCCAGAGGGACGAAACGACGTCAACTCCTCGAAGGCACGCCAGGCCCGGTCCTGATCCGTATCGGAGAGCCGGACCCATGCCGGCAAGTCTTCCGCCATCATCCCTCCAGAGGGCCGGCTGGACATTCTCACCGAACCTCGGCGCCCAGGCATCTTCCCCACAAGAGGAGACGCGCAGAACGTTGGAGTCTCTCGCCTGGGCAGGGGCGTCCTAGGGTTCTCGGGTGCGCATGTATCTGTCCTCCTGGCGGACCGGACAGCATCCGGAACGGATGCTGCGACTGCTGGGAAGTCCCACCGGGGCCCGAACGGCAGTGATCGCAAACGCCGTCGACGCCCTGCCCGTCACCGAGCGCCGAGCCGCGGTCGAGCAGGAGATCCACGCTCTCACCACCCTCGGCCTCCGACCGGTCGAAGTCGATTTGCGGACGTACTTCGACCAGGACCCAAGCCGCGTCGCGACCGCGCTCCGAGGGTTCTCTCTGCTCTGGGTCCGCGGAGGCAACGTGTTCGTTCTCCGTCACGCTCTGGCGAAGAGTGGCGCCGACCGCGCCATAACCGAGCTCCTGCGACAGGACGCCGTCGTCTATGCGGGTTACAGCGCCGGCGCCTGCGTCCTGGCCCCAGACCTACACGGGCTGGAGCGATGCGACAATCCCCAGGCTGTGCACAGCGCATATGGCGCGCATGCCCGCTTCGACGGCCTGGCCGTCCTCGACTACGTCGTGGTGCCGCACATCGACTCCCCCGGACATCCCGAGACCGAGATCCTGGGAACGGTCGCCGACCACTACCGCTCCCAGGGCATCGCCCACCGCACGCTGCGCGATGGCGAGGCCATCGTGATCGACGCCCCCGCTGACCACTGACCGACGCCCTGCGGACACGGGCAGCTCAGCCAGCGAGGATGCCGTTCAACTCTGTGAGGATGTCCTGCCAACTCGGCATGCGCGCATGCGGAGGGGCGGCCGGGTCGAAAAGGATGCGGGCGCCCATCGAGCGGAGGGCGTCCAGGTTCCGCCCGAAGGCCACGTGGGTGGCCAGTTCCGCCTTGACCTGCGGGACCGCGAGAATCGGCACGCCCATGCCGAGGTGTTCGCACAGCATGCCGACGGCGACCGTGTCCGTGATGCCCAGCGCCCACTTGTTGATCGTGTTGAACGTGGCCGGCGCCACCACGATCGCGTCCGCGGGAGGCAACCCGTTCGACGTCTCGTGCGGCTGCCGGAAGCCGGTCCGCACCGGCCCGCCGGTCGAGGCCGCGAGCCGGTCCATGTCCAGGAACTCGGCCCCCATGGGGGTCGCGATCACTCGGACATGCCAGCCCGCGCTCTGGGCCAGCCGCACGAAGGCCTCCAGATCGGACGCCGCACCAGCCCCGCACACGACCACGTAGAGCACCTTCGCCGAGGTCATCGACCTGCCTCCCCTACGTGTGTTCTCCGCGGACCAGCAATGAGCATGGCATCCGGCCTGGATCACGCGCGAATGCGCGTCCGACGCGACGGCTTGAAGGGTTCGTTCAAGAGTGAAGCGACCCCTCAAGGTGAGGAGCCGCTTCGGCTGGGGCCGGGCTTCCGCTGTCACCGATGCCCGGCATTGAAGATGATCACACCGCAGACGACCATGTCGAGGGCGCCGAGGGTGACGTTCATCGAGTTGAGGCCGTTGACGCCGTTGACGATCAGGCTGGAGAGGCCGCCCGCGAAGCACAACAGCCCGAGGCAGAAAGCCGCGATACCTGCCCTGCGGGCGCGCTGCTGGTCAGTGACGGGGCTCATAAGGGTGTCTCCTTTGCACGCGCTCTAAAACGCTCTTTCTCTTGCGACCGTCCGAGCGCGCGCTTCTGTGACAACGCAGCAGCAAGGGCTGTCTAGCGACCGAGCGCCAGGCGGCACGGAATTTCCGCAACCACCTCACCGAAACGAAAGGCTCGGCTAAGGCTCGACGGGCGTCGGCTCTGCTTGAGAATGTGCGCGGGCCCGAAAAAACCAGTGCGCGGCGACCAAAGGGACAACGCCGACGGGATACCAGGCGACATCAACGGGGTCGAACCGGGCTCCCAGCAGCTGGCGCACGATCCAGCTGCGTTGGGAAAGAGCCTCCGGTACAGGCGTGAGCTGTGCGAACTCGATGAACCAGCAATACGCGATAGCAGCAGCGCCGGCAGCCGGCGGAGAGATCGGCGGCCTTATGAAGATCACTATCGTGTAGACGATGGCGGCGGACAGTGCGGCGCCTGAGTACTGCTCGACGGGCCCGTCCAGCGCGGCCCGGATCGCGTAGGCCGCGCCCGCGAAACCGACCGCCGTGACCACCATCAGCGGCCGGACCCACCGCGCTGCGAGCGACATCGCGCGATCATACTGAAGGACCTGGGGCGGCCGCGCGGTCAGCGTCTGCGCTCGATGAAGGGCAGGCCGGCGAGGGAACTGGGCAGGCCGACCGACCAGACCGAGCGCGTCCCCGGCACTCGCGCCAGGTCACGCACCCAGACGGCGGTGCCCGGACGCCCCTCGCCGCTCTCGGCGGTCCAGCGTCCGCCGCTGTAGTGCAGGTAGCTCTTGTCGTCGTCGACCGTGCTCACCGAGACCCAGGCGCCTTGGTCGCCGTCGTCGGCGAGCGTCGGGAAGTGGTAGGCGAACGGGGACGCGGGGACCGTCGTCGACGTCCAGCTTTCCCCGTCCCAGTGCATGAGCTCGGGGGACGCATATCTGGTGCTGGCACGGTAGGCCCAGACGCTCGTGCCCGAAACCGGCGCGATCTTCGCGATGTAGGTCTGCTCTTTGGACGGGTACCGGATCGTGCTCCATTCGCTGCCGTTCCAATGCAGCATGGCCTCAGTCGGACCGACCCCCGGGATACCGCAGGTGCAGGCGATCCAGATGTCCTTCGCCGACCGGACGGCGACAGTAGAGGCGCTGACCATCGGCACCGGAGTCTTCTGGCGCACCCATCGTCCGTTCTGGAAGCGCAAGGCGACGGCCTTCTTCGCCTGTGAGTCGTACCCGAGTGACCAGGCCGGTCCGCCGCGCGCCGCCGAAACGATCTGCAGATACGTGGGCAGAGGAGAAGGCATGGTGGGCTGGACTCCGGCCGGGTAACCGACTCTGCGCCAAGCGACGCCGTTCCAATGCAGCGCCGGTGAGCCGCTCTCGTTCAGGTAGATGCCCCAGGCATTCCGCGGCCCGGCGGCAGCGAGGTCGACGACCTGGCCCGTGCCCGGCGGCAGCGCTTGCCGCCGCCACTGCCGACCATTCCAGGCCAGCATGACGGGCTTTCCACTCGACGTCGCGTCCTCGACCCCGCCTGCCCACGCGGCCCACGGCCCTGCCGCGGCGATCTCAGTCACCACCCCGAGCCCCTCGAAAGGCGGCGTGGGCACCTTCTCCCACTCCGGGGACGCCGCGACAGCAGCGGAGGGCGTGAGCACCACCCCAGCGAGGCCGGCGGCCCAAGCGGTGACGCGAAGAACCCGATGTCCTGCCATGAAGACTCCCGAGACGATCCGGCGGCACCCCGCAACGATCTTGCCGCCATCCACTGGCAGGCACCCGAAAACCTATCCCCGAGATCGCCCCGCCAAACAAACACCCCCGTTCATATGACCACTACAGGCCACCCCCGCCAGCGTCAACGGCCCAGCGAAGGCCGTCTCCAGCCATAACTCCCACATTTCGGCACTTTGCAAGGACGCCAGTCTCAACCGCCCATCGCCAGTGGACTGGCTCCGAGTCTGACCGATGCCCAGCCCTACTCGTCGGGGCCGCGCCTGCGGGGCAGGAGAAACCGGTGCCACCTAAGCCGCAGTAGCCGTTGGGCACAGAACAAGCCCGCAACCGTATCCAGGAGGCGAGAACCATCCGCCGGACGCTCGCCAAGCGTGACGAGGAGCGCAGGGCAAGCTAGCCCGCGCCACCCGACGTCGAGGAGTTCATGGCCGGGTCAAGGCGGTCCATGGGCCGCACGTACTGAGGCGGCTGATCGGGATTCGGATCAGTCGTCTTCGTCGTCTTGGTCCTGGCCTTGTGCCTCGTTGCGGTCGGCCGCTGATTGCGCCCGGCGGTCGAAGTCTTCTTGACGGGAGTCGCTGTCTGGGTTACGGGCCGCCGCAGACTGAATACGGGCCGCATCATCCTTGTCCATCGGAGATTTCGCCATGTAAGAGGTGATACCCGCGACCCAGGTCATGGAGTTGCCCAGTCTGGCCACGGACCTGCCAAGGAATGGTGCCGCTGGCCGGTTCTTTTCGCGGGGGCTCCGCACGGGTCTCGCGGCGGGCCATTGCGGTTAGGCAGGTGCTACCCTTTCTCGGCGGCAAGCTGCGCGTCAGCGACGAATCTCTAGACGTCCGCTGGGTCCCTGCCGAGCTGGACGACTTGCCTATATGCATCACGCAACTGAGGGTGCGCCACTACCGCGAGCGTCGCGATACCCCGCACCTCGGCTAGAGCGGCGAGCCACCCCTAGCCCTGCGCGTTTATACAGGTCCGCCATCACTCGGACGGGGCGACGCCTACCGGGCAGGAGAGGCCGGTGCCGCCAATTCCGCAGTAGCCGCCGGGGTTCTAATTGTCCGAGAGGTACTGCTGGTGGCAGTCGTCAGTGCACATGGCCCGCGGCGGGGGGCTGGGCGGGTCATACGGCTACTACCTTGATGGTCTTTCCGCAGAGGGTCGTCATGTCGTCCTCGTCGGAGGTCAGCAGCACGACGGGCCTGGGGGCCTGGAGCGCGGTCGAGGCGACGACCGCGTCGATCGCGTATTTGTGCCCGTCGAGGCGGTGAGCGCGAAGGAGGTCGACGGCCGCCATGCTGATCTCTTCGGTGACCGGTTCGATGCGGAGCCTGGACAGGTACCAACGGAGCCGGTCCGGCTTGGTCCGGCCGTCCTGGGCTTCGATCGGAGTGAGCGCACTGATCACCACGCGGAAGTCGTTGTCCTGGGCTTCGCGGACCAGCGCGGTGACGCGCTGATCGGCCCCGCACCACTTGACCAGACCCTCGCAGTCGAGGACGAGCGTCCCCGCGCTCAGCCTTCTTCGTGTCCGGCCCACTCGGCTCCCTCCTGCAACTCGGGTGCCGCCTTGACCGCACGGAAGAGATCCGCGGCCTCGTCGCGAAGCGCCTGGGGTATCGGACCCGGGGCGTTCTCATTGGCCTGCAGCGCCTCTTCGAGCAGGTCCCGCTCTATCTGACGCTCGACGGCGGCGTCGACGTAGGCCGAGAAACCGCGGGTTCCCACTCGTTCGCGGACAGCACGGATGTTTCCGGCTCTCAGCGAGACGCTCGCCTTCACCGCCGGGCCTTCACCCAGCCCAAACTCCTTCTCCTCTGCAGCCATGCCCACAGTTTACTACCCCAAGTAGCAAACCCCCGGTGGTTGCCGCTACTCGGCGGGGGGCGGCGCCTGTCGGACGCGAGAGGCCCGGGCCGCCGGTCCCGCAGTAGCCGTTGGGGACCTTGTGAAGGGACTGCTGGGTGCTACCCGTCCCGCACATGGTCGCCGCCTTACGCGGCCGGACTCCGGAGTTTGACGACGAGTTCGACGCCGAGAGCTCGGGCCAGGCGTTCGAGGACCGCCAGTGTCGGGACGGTGCCGCCGGCTTCGAACCGGGCCACGGCCGACTGCGTCATGCCCGCCCCCCTGGCCAGTTCGCTCTGACTCCAGCCGCGCTCCTCACGGAGAGCCCGAACACTACGCCCCAGTTCATAGGCCAAGCGAGCCACGTCGTACGCCTCGGCGGCACCAGGTTCGGACATGCGACGCCCGCGTAGCGCACTCCAGTCTGCCCGATCACCCATCGGCCTCACCTTCCTCAGCATCCGCCGAGTGCGCCTCGGCCACGCACAGCCGCAGCGCCTTACGAGCGCGCTCCACCTCTCGATCTTCTCGCATGCGCGTCTTGTGGAACACCGTGAGCAGAACGATTCGTCTGCCAGAAGCGATCCAGTAGGTCACACGTACGGCCTGAGCATCGAGGTGAAAACGCAACTCCCTCAACTTGCCATCGAGCTGCCGCGTGTACGGCTCCCCAAGCAGCACCCCCTCATCGGCGAGCAAGTCGATGTAGAACGCCGCCGTAGCGAACTGCGCGGTCGGTAGACGTTCCAACCACTCCCGCACTTCCGGCTCAAGCTCCACAGTACCCCAGGCCATAGCATCAATGCTATGGCCTGGGGTCGGACGGATCTGGTCTTTGCAGAGAAGTTGGAGCGACCAGTGCTACTCGGCGGGGGCGGCGCCTGTCGGCGGGAGGGGGCCGTGCCAGCGATTTCGCAGTCGCCGTTGGGGACCTTGGGGAGGTGCTGGTTGTGGCAGTCCTCGGCGGAGTAGAAGTCGGTCGCCTTGGGCTTCGGGGAGCGGGACGGGTGTTCGGGGTGGGTGGGCGCGGGCGTCAGGAGTGTTGTTCCTTTTGGTTAATTACCTGCTGGTATGTTGCGTTTGTGAAGCGGGGTGTGGTGTGCGGGGTCGCGGCGTATGTGATGTGGGGGCTGTTCCCGCTGTACTGGCCGCTGCTGAAGCCGGCGGGGGCGGGCGAGATCCTCGCGCATCGGATCATGTGGTCGCTGGTCGCGGTGGTCGCGGTGCTGGCCGTGCGGCGGAGCCGGGGGTGGCTGCGGACGCTGGGGTGGCGGCGGGGCGTGCTGCTGGCGCTGGCGGCGCTGGTGATCAGCGTCAACTGGGGGACGTACATCTACGCCGTCAACAGCGGGCACACGATCGAGTCCGCGCTGGGGTACTTCATCAACCCGCTGATCAGCGTGGTGTTCGGTGTGGTGATCTTCCGGGAGCGGCTGCGGCCGTGGCAGTGGGCGGCGGTCGGGATGGGGGCGGCCGCGGTGGTCGCGCTGACCGTCGACTACGGGCGGCCTCCCTGGATCGCGCTGGTGCTGGCGGGCGCGTTCGCGGTGTACGGCCTGCTGAAGAAGTTCGCCGACATGCCCTCGGCGGAGAGCCTGGCGGTCGAGACGGCCGTGACGTTCCTGCCGGCGCTGGGCTTCGTGCTGCTGCTGGAGGGACGGGGCGAGGCGGCCTTCGGGCACCACGGTGCGTGGCACGCAGTGCTGCTGGCCGGGGCCGGGATCGTGACCGCCGTGCCGTTGATGCTGTTCAACTCGGCGGCCGTGCGGCTGCCGATGAGCGTCATCGGCATGCTCCAGTACCTGGCGCCGGTGCTGCAGTTCGTCATCGGGCTGTTCGTGCAGCACGAGGAGATGCCGCCGAGCCGGTGGGCGGGGTTCCTGCTGGTCTGGCTCGCGCTTGTGACGCTCACGTGGGACGGGTTGACGGCCGGACGCAGGGAAGCGGTGCCCGAAACCGTACTTAGGGGCTAAAGTGCCGGACGTCACACCCGAGCGAGGGAGTCGTCGTTGCGTCTGCTCAGCGTCACCGTGTTGGGAACAGCGCTCGTTGCGGCGGGCATGCTGGCTCCGGCGACAGGGCAGGCGAGCGGGGACGGACCGGTCTCGGTGGAGCCCCGGGCCGCGCGGCCCGGTGAGCGGGTCCGGCTCTCGGTGCCGGGATGCGCGGGCAGTGTGGCCGCTGGTTCCGAGGCGTTCACCGGACGGGCCGTGGGCGGCGCGGCCGTCGTGAGGCGGGACGCCGCGCCCGGCACCTACCCCGTGGCGGTGCGCTGCGGATCACGGAAAGTGACCGGCGAGGTGCGCGTGGCGGGACGCGGGGCGTGGCCCGCACTGGTCCCGATCGACCGCGCCGCAAAGTAATTCGGTATAAACCGGAAGAGAGCTCCATTTAGCGAGCGTCACTCTCCGTGTTCTCTCTCGCCTTGCGAATGTCCTTTTCGCGGGCCCCTTCGGCATGCCTGTAAGGGCGAACCGCACAACGAGACAACACAACCGGCAAGTGATAAGGGTCACGTCGGAAAGGTTGAGATTTCTACCGGGCGAAGCCTTGCCGATGTTAATTGATCATGTGATACTCCCACAGAAAGCTACATAACACCGCAACCTTCCCACAAAGCCCGTATCACTCATTCACGGCATCCCGCCGCGAGGGACGCCGTGCGTCCCGGGCGGGACCGCGCCCCGGGGCGGCCAGGCACTGGCACTCCAACTCAACATCGAGGGGCAGTCGGTAATGTCCGTTGACGTCGGCGCCGTCCCAGTCCAGAAGGCGAAGAACTTCCCCCTTTACCGCACGGTCGCCGGCTTCGTCCGCGACCCGCTTCGCCAGCTGGAACGGATCAGCACGGAGGGGGATGGCCGGCTCATCCGGCTCGACCTCGGTGCGTCCCATCCCTACCTGGTCACCCATCCCGACCACATCCAGCAGGTCCTGCGGCGCGAGTCGGAGATCTTCCAGCGGGACGGGGTGTTCTGGCGGCCGCTGCGCGAGCTGATGGGCGACAGCATCCTGTCCGAGGGCGCCGAGTGGGAGCACAGCAAGCGGGTGCTGCAGCCGGTGTTCACCACCCGCAACGTCAACCGGCTCACCGGGCTGATGGCCGAGGCGATCAACGACGCCGTCGGCAAGCTGGAGGAGCCCGCCCGCGCGGGACGGCCGATCGACGTGCTGCCGGAGATGAGCCGGATCGTCAACGAGACCGTGATCAAGGTCCTGTTCGGCGACAAGATCTCCCCGGTCGAGGCCAACAAGCTGATCCCGACGTTCGACCAGATCGCGACCTCGATCTCGGTCCGGTTCCTGCTGCCGTTCCTGCCGCGCGTCCTTCCGATGCCGGGCGACCGGGCGTTCAAGGACGCCGTGCAGGTGATGGACGAGGTCCTGTTCGAGCTGGTGGCGCGCTACCGGGAGAACCCGGGCGACGGCAGTGACATCTTCACCGCGCTCTGCCAGGCCCGGACCGAGGACGGCGCCCCGCCGGACGACAAGTGGATCCGCGACAACCTGCTCGCGATGTTCGCGACCAGCACCGAGACCACGACGCTGGCGCTGACCTGGCTGTGGCCGCTGCTGCACGACCACCCGGACGTCCTGGACAGGCTGGTCGGGGAGATCGAGGGCGTGGTCGGCGACGAGCCGGTCCGCCCCGACCATCTTCCGAGGCTGCCGTACGTGTCGCAGGTCGTCCAGGAACTGCTGCGCCTGTACCCGGTGGGCTGGATGTTCCCGCGGATGGCGACCGCACCGACGATCCTCGGCGGCGTGCACATCGAGCCGGGCGATCCGGTGCTCATCAGCCCGTTCCTCACGCACCGGCTGGAGTCGGTGTGGGACCGTCCGCTGGAGTTCGACCCGGAGCGGTTCACGGAGGAGAACTCCCGCAAGCGGCACCGCTACGCCTACTTCCCGTTCGGCGGCGGACCGCACCAGTGCATCGGCCGCCACGTGTTCGACGTCGAGGCGCGGATGATCCTGACGAGCATCCTGAGCCGGTTCCGTCCCGCCCTGTCCGACGCGATCCCGGCCATGCCGCGCATCGGCGCGACGCTGCGGCCGCGGGAGTCGATGGAGATGACGCTGACCCCGGTCGGGCGGGACGCGTGACGGCGCCGGAAGGGGCGCCTCCACATCCCGGCGGCCCCGCCGCTCCCGACGCCCTCCTGGCGGCGCGCCACGACGGGGCCGTCATGGCGCAGGCCGTGAAATGCGCCCGCGACCTGGCGAGATGCGCCGAGACCTATCCCGACCTGTTCGACGCCAAGCCGATCGACGAGACCCTGTTCAACGCCGTGGCCTGCGCGAACGCGTTCGGGTCGCCGTGGCTGACGGCGTCCGGGATCCGGATGGCGGCGCGCACCTCGCTGTGGATCTTCGGTCTGGACTGGCTGGTGGACCACGTCGCGACGACCCGGGACGAGGTGGACGACATCAACCGGCGCTGCCTCGCCGTCGCGGAGGGGGCACCGCCGGAGCCGGGGGACGGGCTCACCCGGTTCCTCGCCGACATCCGGGACGAGGCCGCCGGGTCGCCGGGCTTCGCGGCGCTGCGCGACGACTGGCTGGAGCAGTTCGCGCGGCTGCTGCACGCCGGTGCCCGCGAGCTGACGTGGAAGTTCGTCGACGAGGCCTCATGGCCCACGTTCGATGAATACCTGGACAACGCCGACAACTACGGCTCGGCCTGGGTCAACATCTCGCACTGGATCGTGCACGCCGACCAGGGCGTCCTCGACCACATCGGCGAACTGCAGGCCGCGAGCCGGGACGTCCAGCAGGTGCTGCGGCTGCTGAACGACCTCGCCACCTACGAGCGGGACGTCACCTGGGGCGACCTGAACGCTCAGATGCTCGGGGTGGAACGTGCCCAGATCACGGCGCGGATCGACGCGATCGTGGCGCGCTGCCGCGACCGCGTCCGGCCGCTGCGGGGCGACTGCCCCGAGGCGGTGGCCTATCTCGAACGGCAGATCGGCTTCAGTACGGGCTTCTACGGGCTGAGCGACTACTGGGGGTCGCTGTGACCGTCGAGGAGGCGGGTCCGGAGGCGGCCGAGGCCGCCGATCCCGACCCCGACGATCTCTACGCGGCCGCCGGCGCGCTGGTGGCCGATCTCGTGCACCACCCGTGGGGGCGGTCGTCCCCGTCGGTCTACGAGACCGGGCGGCTGGTGAGCCTGGCCCCCTGGCTGACCGGGCATTCCGGGAGGATCCGCTTCCTGCTGGACACGCAGCGGCCCGACGGCGGCTGGGGGGCGCCCGACCCGGGATACGCGCTCGTCCCGACCCTGAGCGCGACCGAGGCGCTGCTGTCCGCGCTGGCCTCGGAGGGGCGCCGCTGGCCGGCCGGGCTCTACGTCGCCGAGGTGGTCCGCGGCGCCGGGCGCGCGCTGCGGGCCCTCGCCCGGCGGCTCGACGGCGCCACCGCGGCCGGCTTCCCGGACATGCCGGCCATCGAGCACATCACCCCGGCCCTGATCGAGTCGATCAACGGGCACCTCGACCGGCTCCGCGACGACCCCGCCCTCGCCGCCTGGTGGACGGGCGGACGGCTGTCCCCGCCCGCGGGGATGGACGGGGCGTTCGTCGCCGCCGCCAAGGCCCATCTGGAGAACGGCGGCGCCGTGCCGCTGAAGGTCCAGCACGCCCTGGAGATCGCGGGGGCGTCGGCGCGCCGGGCCGGTTCGGTCCGTCCCGTGCCGCTGCCGGAACCGGTGCGTCCTTCCGCGGCGAACGGGCCGGGACGGTTCGCGACCGTCGGCGCGTCCACCGCCGCCACCGCCGCGTGGCTCGGCGCCCCCGACGCCGCCCCCGACGGCGGGGCCGGTGAACGCGCCGCGCGGCGCTACCTGGAGGCGGCCGCCGAGCAGCACGGCGGTCCCGTTCCCGTCGCCGTCCCGGTGACCAACTTCGAGCGCGGGTGGGTGCTGGGCTGGCTGGCCCGCGCCGGGCTCGCGCCGGCCGTCCCGCCGGAGCTGATCGCCCAGATGCGGGCGTCGCTCGGCGAGGACGGCGCGCCGGGCGGCACCGGCCTGCCCCCGGACGCCGACACCAGTTCCGGCGTGCTGTACGCGCTGTCGCTTCTCGGCGAACCGCACCCGCCCGACCTGCTGTGGAAGTACGAAACGAGCACGCATTTCTGTAGCTGGCCCGGTGAGAACGGACGGTCGGTCACGACCAACGCGCACGTGCTTGAGGCGTTCGGCCATTACCTGGAGTGCGGCGGCGAGGGACCGGCCGGCCGTTACGCGGCGAGCGCGCGAAAAGCGGCGTCCTGGCTCATCGGCGAGCAGTTGAACGACGGCCGCTGGGAGGATCGGTGGCACGCCTCGCCGCTCTACGCGACCGCTTGCGCCGCGCTGGCGCTGGACGAGTTCGGGGGCCCGGAATCGGCGGACGCCGTGAATCGGTCCGTCGAGTGGGTGCTGCGGGAACAGCGCCCGGACGGCTCCTGGGGACGCTGGTGCGGGACCGCCGAGGAGACGGCCTACGCCGTGCACGTTCTGACCCTCGCCCGCCCGTCCGGCGATGCCGCGCCCGACCCGGCGGTGCGGGAGGCGGCGGAGCGCGCGGTCCGGCGGGGCGACGCCTACCTCAGAGCGGCCCTGCGGAGCACGCCCGGCGCCCTGACCGGTGGTCTGGGGGACGTTGACTCCGGCAAGCCGCCGCTATGGCACGACAAAGACCTATATCGCCCAACGACGATCGTGCGGGCGGCGGTCCTGGGAGCCCTTCGTCTGGCACGGCGTGACACGAGTGTTTCAGTGCGGTGAATTTCACCACCCTGTCAGAGGGTGACCTGCTTGTACGCCTGAGCCGGAAACCATTCACCTTGAGTGGGTTTGGTGGCGTTGGTAAGGTTCACCGGTGCCTTGCCGATCACCCGGCATAGCGCTACCCGCACTCACCGCCACCAGTGTCTCGCAGCCTGGCCCCAAGACCTCGCATTGCAGGCACCTTGACAATTGTTGGGGCGATCATAATGCGTTTCCGCAACTCACGGCTGCGGACCAAGATTGCGGCCCTGCTGGTCTCGCTGACCGCGCTGTGGGCCTTCGCCGCCTGGGTGACGTTGCGCGAAGGCGTGAACCTGCTCTTCGTGAGCACCCTGGACAGCGTCGTGGCCCCGAGTGACCCGCTGCTCGTCGAGCTGCAGCACGAGCGCCGCCTCACCGTCACCATGCTCGCGTCCGGCCAGCGGCGTCCCGACCTGCTCGACGCCCAGCGCGCCCGCACCGACAAGGAGCGGGCCATCGTCATCGAGAAGGCCCGCAGCGGCTCGGTCCGCCGCGCCGCCGACGACGAGATGGACCAGCGGCTCGACGCGATGGTCCGGCTGCTCGGCCGGCTCGACGGCGACCGCCGGTCGATCGACGCCGGCGCCTTCGACCGCCGGCACATCATCGACGCCTACTCCGACACCATCGAGTCGATCTTCCACATGTACGACGGGACGACGACGCTCGACGACAAGGGCTTCACCACCGACCTGCGCGCGGAGATCGCCGTCAACCGGTCCTGGGAGCTGCTGTCCCAGGAGGACGCCCTGGTCGCCGGCGTCCTCGCGTCCGGCCGGATCACCCCGATCGACCAGATCGACATCGCCAAGGCCGTCGGCGCGCGGCGCCTCAACTACGAGCGCGCCCTGGTCGACCTGGAGGGCGCCGACCGGCAGGCCTGGAACGAGCTGAACGCCAACAAGCGCCTCACCACCGTCGGCGCCCTGGAGGACGCGCTCCTCCAGCGGACGAAGGGGCGCGGCCCCCGCATGACCGCCGAACAGTGGCGCGGCGCGACCGATCCCGCGCTCGCCCAGATGCGCAAGTCCATCCAGGACGCCGGTGACCGGCTCGTGGAGCGCGCCACACCCATCGCCACCTGGGTCGTCATCCGGCTGCTGCTCGCCGGTGGACTCGGCCTCCTCGCGGTCATCGCCTCCATCGTCGTGTCGATCACCACGGCGCGCGCCCTCGTCCGGCAGCTGGAACGGCTGCGCGGCGCGGCGTGGGAGCTGGCCGAGCAGCGGCTGCCCGGCGTCGTCGAGCGGCTCGGGCACGGGGAGAAGGTGGACGTCGAGGTCGAGGCGCCGCCGCTGCGGTTCGGCAACGACGAGATCGGGCAGGTGGGCCGCGCGTTCAACGCCGTCCAGGAGACCGCGATCCGCACCGCCGTCGAGCAGGCGGAACTGCGCCGCGGCATCCGGGACGTCCTGCTGAGCCTGGCCCGCCGCACCCAGACGCTGGTGCACCGGCAGCTCACCATGCTGGACACGATGGAGCGCCGCCGCGACATCGAGACCAAGGAGCTGGAGGAGCTGTTCCGGCTCGACCACCTCGCGACCCGCATGCGGCGCAACGCCGAGAACCTCATCGTGCTGTCCGGCGCCCTCCCGGCCCGCGGATGGCGCAACTCCGTCCCGATGGTCGACGTGGTCCGCGCCGCCGTCGGCGAGGTCGAGGACTACACCCGCGTCACCGTCCTGCCGTTCGGCCCGGTCGAGCTGGCCGGACGCTCGGTCGGCGACGTCACCCACCTGCTCGCCGAGCTGATCGAGAACGCCGTGTCGTTCTCCCCGCCCGACACCATCGTGCAGGTCGGCGGGCACCTGGTCGCCAGCGGCTTCGCGATCGACATCGAGGACCGCGGGCTCGGCATGACCGACGAGAAGCTCACCGAGATCAACGCGCGGATCGCCGACCCGCCCGACTTCAACCTGCAGAGCTCGGTCCAGCTCGGCCTGTTCGTGGTCAGCAAGCTCGCCGAGCGCTACAACATCCAGGTCTCGCTGAAGCGGTCCGCCTACGGCGGCACGACCGCCGTCGTCGTGATCCCCAGGGACCTGATCGTCGAGCAGGGCCCGGCGCAGGTCCCGGCCGGCACCATCACCCAGAACGGGCTGGAGGTCCGCCGCCCCGCCGCGGTCGGCGCCGCGTCCGTCGCCGACGTCCGCACCGCCTCCCCCACGACGACGCTCCCCCCGTCGGGCACCGGCCCGCAGTCCGTCGGACCCGCCCTCGTGGCGGTCCCCCCGCCGGCCGCGGACCCGCTGCCCGTCCGGCCCGTCGGCGGCACCGCCCCCGAGCCGGAGCCCGAGGCCCCCACGCCCGCGTGGCACGACGACCCCGCGGACGGCGCACGTCCCGACCCCATCGAGCCGGAGGACCTGCCACCCGTGCCCGACATCTCCACCACACCGTCCGGTCTCCCCGTCCGAGTGCCGCAGGCGAACCTGGCCGAACCCCTGCGCACCGATGAGCCCGTCGCCTCCGACGAGCAGGACGAGCAGGAGGACCCGGGCCGCTCCCCCGAGGAGATCCAGCGGATCATGGGTTCCTACCAGCGCGGCACCCAGCGGGGCCGCTCTGACGCGGCGGAAGCCCTCGGCACCAACGCAGCGGAAGGCGAGGCAGAGCAGTGACGCAGAAGACCGGTTCCTCCTCCGATCTGGGCTGGCTGCTGGACGACCTGGTCCACCGGCTGCCGCACGCCCGCAGCGCGGTCGTGCTGTCGGCGGACGGCCTGCTCATGGCGTCGTCCGAGGGCATGACGCAGGACGACGGCGAGCACCTCGCCGCCGTCGCCGCCGGCATCCAGAGCCTCGCCAAGGGCGCCGGCACCCGCTTCGGCGGCGGGCCCGTCCGGCAGACGATCGTCGAGATGGCGTCGGCGTTCCTGCTGGTCACGGTCGCCGGCAAGGGTGCGTGCCTCGCCGTCCTGGCCACCGAGGAGGTCGACGTCGGCCTCACCGCCTACGAGATGGCGATGCTCGTCACGGCCATGGGCCACCACCTCACCTCGCCGTCGCGTTCGGAGTCCGCGCAGGAGGGGCGCCCGGCATGATGCCCCCCGAGGATCCCACCCAGGAGCCCTGGGTGGACGAGGCCGCGACGCGCCCGCCCGTCAGCGACCGCTTCCTGGACGAGCACGCGGGACCGATGGTGCGGCCGTACGTGATGACCAGCGGCCGCATCGAGCCGACCCGCGGCCGGTTCGACCTCATCACCTTGGTGGTGGCGGCCGGAGCCGAGCCCGAGGGCGCGATCGGCCTCGGCCCCGAACACCTGTCCATCATCCGGCTCTGCCAGTCGGTGATGTCGGTGGCCGAGATCACCGGCCATCTCGACCTGCCCGTGGCGACCGTGCGGGTGATGCTCGGCGACCTCCTCGACAAGGGGTTCGTCTCCCTGCAGGAACCCGAACCGGAGGCGGACATGCACGACATCAGGCTCTACAAGGCGGTGATCGATGGACTCCGGGCCCTCTAACGCCGGTGGCGGGCGACGCGACATGCGCGCCCGCCGGCTCCCCACCGCGGTCAAGATCGTGATCGCGGGCGGCTTCGGGGTCGGCAAGACCACGATGGTGGGCACGGTCTCGGAGACCCGCCCCCTGCGCACCGAGGAGTTGCTCACCGACGAGAGCGTCGGCGTCGACGACATCTCCGGGGTGGAACGCAAGCAGACCACCACGGTCGCGATGGACTTCGGCCGCATCACGATGCGCAACGAGTACGTCCTCTACCTGTTCGGCACCCCCGGACAGGAGCGCTTCTGGTTCATGTGGGACGAGGTGTCGCTCGGCGCGCTCGGCGCCGTCGTCCTCGCCGACACCCGCCGCCTGTCGGACTGCTTCCCGTCCGTCGACTACTTCGAGCGCCGCGGCACCCCGTTCATCGTCGCCGTGAACTGCTTCGAGGGCGCCCAGCGGTACGACCTCGCGGAGATCCAGATGGCCCTCAACCTGGGCCCCAAGGTCCCCGTCATGCTCTGCGACGCCCGCAACCTCGGCTCCTGCAAGGAGGTCCTCATCGACCTCGTCCTGCACGCCATGAAGACCCGCGGCCTCACGGAGGAGCCCGAACCCCAGAACGCTTAGCTGCGGACCCCGTCGGCCACGACGCCGGCGAAGGCGCGGAGGCGGGCGGTGGCGCGGTCCCGGTGCCAGACGAGCGCGAGCGCCGAGTCGGGCAGGCCGGTGAGCGGGACGAAGACGACGTCGCCCCGCGCGTGGCGGCGGGCCGTCGGGACGCACAGCGGCATCGCGCCGCGCCCGGCGGCGACCATCGCGAGGGCCTCCTGGATCGTGCTGACGGCCGGTCCGGACGGGATCGCGCCGCCGCCGGGCGTGAGCCGCGGGGACTGCACGTCGCGCCAGTACAGCGGCGCCGGGCCGGCGATCCTGACCAGCGTGTGCCCGGCCAGGTCCTCCGCCCGGACCGAGGGACGGTCCGCGAGCGGGTGGCGGGCCGGGACGGCCAGGGTCAGCGGCGCCTCGGAGAAGACCGGGCCGACGGCGAGGCCGGGCTCCCGGACCGGCGTCAGGACGATGGCGGCGTCCACGTCCCCGGCCAGGACCGGCCCGAACGGGTCGGCCAGCGGCATCTCGACGGTGTGCACCTCGCAGCCGGGGTGCCCGCGCTGGAACGCGCGGACGAGCCCCGCCAGATCCTCGTCCAGGAACCCGAGGAAGCCGATCCGCAGCACCCCGCCGACGCCGCGCGCCCTGGCCCTGGCCCCCTCGACGACGTCGAGGAGTGCGGCGTAGGCGGGCCGCAGCTCGTCCCGCAGGGAGGCGCCGAGGGGGGTCAGCCGGACGCGGCGGCTGGTGCGCTCCACGAGCCGCGCCCCGATCCGCAGTTCCAGGGCGCGCAGCAGCTGGCTGACGCGGCTCTGGGAGAGGTAGAGGCGTTCCGCGGTCCGGCCGAAGTGCAGTTCCTCGCTGAGAACGAGGAAGCACTCCAGCTCCCGTGCCTCCAGTTCCGGCACGCCGCTCCCCCGGTCCGCGATCGATGAGTTCCGCTCATACAAGGATGCGATCTTCGCCGTTGTTCCCGGAACGGCCCGTCCACCAGGGTCGGGAACATGACGGTCTCTCCCTCTCCCCCGCCGCGGCGGGGCCGGCCGGCGGTGCTCGCGGTCGCGGCGGCCACGTTCCTCGTCGTCACCAGCGAGATGCTGCCGGTCGGCCTGCTGACCTCGATCGGCCCGGACCTCGGGGTGTCCGCGGGCACCGCAGGGCTGGCGATGACCGTGCCCGGTCTCGTCGCCGCGGTGTCCGCGCCCGCGCTCTCCGCGGCGACCGCCCGGCTGGACCGGCGGGCGGTGCTGGCCGTGCTGGCGGGCCTGCTGGCCGCGGCCGACCTCGGCTCGGCCGCCGCGCCGGGGCTGCCCGCGCTGCTGGCGTCCCGGGTCCTGGTCGGCGTGGCGATCGGCGGCGTGTGGGCGATCGCCGGTGGCCTGGCGGCACGGCTGGTGCCGGAGCGTTCCGCCGGCACCGCCACTTCGGTGATCTTCGGCGGCGTCGCGGTGGCGTCGGTGGCGGGGGTTCCGGCCGGCACGCTGATCGGCGACCTCGCGGGCTGGCGGGCCGCGTTCGCCGCGGCCGGGGTGTTGTCGCTGGCGGCCTGCGCCGCACTCGCCGTGCTGCTGCCGCCCCTGCCCGGGACCGGCGCGGCGGGTCTGGCCGCCATGCCGCGGGTGCTTCGCGCGCCCCGCGCCCGGGCCGGCCTGCTGGTGACGTTCCTCCTGGTCACCGGGCATTTCGCGGCGTACACCTACGTGCGTCCCGTGCTGGAGCGGGTGTCCGGCGTGGACCCGGCTCTGATCAGCACCCTGCTGCTGCTGTACGGCGTGGCGGGCATCGCCGGCAACTTCACCGCGGGGAGGGCCGCCGCCCGCGCCCCGCGCCGCACCCTGGTACGGCTCGCCCTTCTGCTGGCGCCGGCCGTCCTGCTGTTCCCGGTCGCGGGCCGGTCCCCGCTTCCGGCGGTCGCACTGCTGGTCCTGTGGGGAGTCGCCTACGGCGGCGTGTCGGTCACGCTACAGAACTGGCTGCTGCGGGCGGTGCCGCCGGACGCCGCCGAGCCGGCATCAGCACTGTTCGTCGCCACGTTCAACATCGCCATCTCGCTGGGCGCGCTGGCAGGCGGCCTGGCAGCCGACACCACCGGCGAGACGAGCGTCATGTGGCTGGGCGGAACCCTGGCAGCCCTAGCCCTAGTCGCCGCCACAACCAGGCGCAAATCAAAACCCACACCCTCCCCCACGAAGCAGCTCCACCCAAAGCAAGAACCAGACCACGCAGCATGAAGGAGCCCCCAAGCAACAACCCCAGCCATCACCGCAACCACGCAACAACCCAAGGAGCCGCGATCGCGTCCGAAGGCAGGTTCAAGCGAAGCAAGAACCTGATCGCGAACCGAGCCGCCAGGCGAGTCGGAGCGATGCCAGCGATCGCCGCGTTTCTCGACGATGGAGGGCCTTCAAGGCCCGAAGGAGGAGAGGAACGCTAGCCGGTACGGCTCACGACGTAATCGCAGAGGTTGGTGAAGGCGTCTCGGGCGGGGATCTCGGGGAGGGTGAGGAGTTCGGTGCGGGCGTCCTCGGCCCAGCGGCGGAGGTCGGCGCGGGCGCGGTCCATGGCGGGGTGGGCGCGCAGGAGGGCGAGGGCCTCGGCGTGGAGGGCGTCGTCGGTGAGGTCCTGGGTGAGGAGATCGCGGAGGCGCGCGTCGTCGGGGCCCGAGCCGATGCCGGCGAGGACGTGGTGCATCGGGAGGGTGCGGATGCCTTCGCGCAGGTCGGTGCCGGGGGTCTTGCCGGACTCCTCGGTCTCGGAGTCGATGTCGAGGATGTCGTCGGACAGCTGGAAGGCGATGCCGATCTTCTCGCAGGCGGAGGTGACCGTGTCGACGACGTGGGAGGGGGCGCCGGAGAGCAGGGCGCCGAACTGGCCGGAGACGGCGATCAGCGACGCGGTCTTGTCGGCGACGACCTGGAGGTAGTGCTTGAGGGGGTCGGCGTCCTCGCCGGGGCCGACGGTCTCCTGGATCTGGCCGCGGACCAGGCGGGCGAACGCGCGGGCCTGGATGCGGACGGCCTCGGGGCCGAGGTCGGCGAGCAGGTCGGACGCGCGGGCGAACAGGTAGTCGCCGGTGAGGATGGCGACGGTGTTCGTCCAGCGCGAGTTGGCGGACTGCTGGCCGCGGCGCACGGTGGCCTCGTCCATGACGTCGTCGTGGTAGAGGGTGCCGAGGTGGGTGAGCTCGACGACCACGGCGGCGGGGACTACGCCGGACGCGGCCGGGTCGCCGAAGTGGGAGGCCAGCAGCACCAGCATCGCCCGGAACCGCTTGCCACCCGCCTCCACGAGGTGCCGCGAGGCCTCGGTGAGCAGCGGGTCCTCGCCCCGGACGCAGTCGAGCAGAAGGGACTCGACGGCGGCGAGGCGCTCCTTGGCGTCGGACGCGAGCGCGGCGTCGACGGGAAGCCCGAACGGGCCGGTCTCCTGGATGGCCGGCCCGCCGGACTTCTCAGCGAATGGGTTGCTCACCCAAGACTCCCTACCGGACGAACATGTGGGTCGTGGCCTGCCCCGCGAGGTCCAGTACGGGCTGCGGGATCACGCCGAGTACCACAGTAGCCGTCACTCCGAGCGCGACCGCGACCGCGGTGGCCGGGCCGGCCACCACGACCGGGCCCTCCGCGTCCGGCTCGCTGAAGAACATGACGACGATCACACGGACGTAGAAGAACGCGGCGACCGCGGAGGAGATCACGGCGACGATCACCAGGGGCGTCGCGCCGCCCTCGACGGCCGCCTTGAACACCGCGAACTTCCCGGTGAAACCGCTCGTCAGCGGGATGCCCGCGAAGCCCAGGAGGAAGAAGGCGAACACGCCCGCGACCACCGGGGACCGCTTGCCGAGGCCCGCCCACCGCGACAGGTGGCCGGCCTCGCCGCCCGCGTCCCGCACCATCGTCACGACGGCGAACGCGCCGATCGAGGTGAAGCCGTAGGCGACCAGGTAGAACATCGTGCTGGACAGGCCGTCCGCCGAACTGGCGATCACGCCCATGAGCAGGAAGCCCGCGTGCGCGATCGAGGAGTAGGCCAGCATCCGCTTGATGTCGCTCTGGGTGATCGCGATGATCGATCCGGCGACCATGGTGAGAATGGCCACACCCCACATGAGGGGCCGCCAGTCCCACTTCAGCGTCTCGAACGCGACGTAGTAGACGCGCAGGATCCCGCCGAACGCGGCGACGACGGTGCAGGACGCCATCAGCGCCGTGATCGGGGTGGGGGCGCCCTGGTACACGTCCGGCTTCCACATGTGGAACGGGACGCCGCCGAGCTTGAACAGCAGCCCGACCGACAGCAGCGCGACGCCCGCGAGGAGCAGGGTCTCGCTGCCCGCGTCCTTGCCGATCTGCGCGGAGATGTCCGACAGCCGGACGGACCCGGCGTACCCGTACAGCAGCGCCGCCCCGTACAGGAAGAACGCCGAGGAGAAGGCGCCGAGCAGGAAGTACTTGACCGCCGCCTCCTGCGAGAGGAGGCGCCGCCGGCGGGCGAGCCCGCACAGCAGGTACAGCGGCAGCGACATGACCTCCAGCGCCACGAACATGGTGAGCAGGTCGTTGGCCGCCGGGAACATCATCATGCCGCCGACGGCGAACATCATCAGCGGGAACACCTCGGTCTGGGTGAACCCCGCCTCGGTGGTGCGCTGCTCGGCCTCGCTGCCGGGCAGGGCGGACGCCTGCGCGGCGAAGTGGCCGCCGACCTTGTCGCCCCGCTCGGCGATGAGCAGGAGGCTGACCAGGGCCAGCACCAGGATGGTGCCCTGGATGAACAGGGTGGGGCCGTCCACGCCGAGGGCGCCCTCGGCGGCGACGTGGTGCGGGTTGTCGCGCCACGCCAGCGCGATCGTCCAGCCGAACCCGCCCGCGAGGCCGAGGAACGCGAGCGGCACCTGCACGTAGTAGCGCGCGGTCCGGCCGACGAACGCTTCGACGAGCACGCCCACGACGGCGGCGCCGAGCACCAGGAGCAGCGGGGCGATCTGCCCGTACTCGATGTGCGGCGCGGGGATGTCACCCCCCTGCGCGAGGACCGCGCTCACCTGACTGGTGGTGCTCATGGACGGGCTCCGTTCTCGGCGACGTTACCGGTGATGTCCGGCGCCGGGTCGTGCTGGTCGACCCGCGCCAGCGTGTGGTCCACCGACGGGTTGATCACGTGCAGCACCGGCTGCGGGAAGAAGCCCATCGCCACGATGATCGCGATGATCGGGGCGAGGGCCCACTTCTCCCGGGCGGACAGGTCCTTCATGCCCTCGACCGCGGGCGCCTTGGGGCCGCCCATGGTCCGCTGGTACATCCACAGGACGTAGATGGCGGCGAGCACGACGCCGCTCACCGCGAGCGCGCCCGCCCACTCGTACCGGCTGAACGTCCCGACGATGACCAGGAACTCCGATACGAACGTGGACAGGCCGGGCAGCGACAGCGCGGACAGGCCGGCGATCAGGAACATCCCGGCGAGGACGGGCGCGACCTTCTGCACCCCGCCGAAGTCGGAGATCCGCGCCGACCGCCGCCGGACGATCATGAAGCCGACGACGAGGAACAGCGCGCCGGTGGAGAACCCGTGGTTCACCATGTAGAGCGCGGCGCCGGACTGGCCCTGCGACGTCATCGCGAAGATGCCGAGGACGATGAACCCGAAGTGCGACACCGACGTGTAGGCGATGAGGCGCTTCATGTCGACCTGGCCGATCGCGAGGACCGCGCCGTAGATGATGCTCAGCACCGCGAAGCCCAGCACGACCGGGGTCGCCCACTTGGCGGCGCCGGGGAACAGCTCCAGGCAGAACCGCAGCATCCCGTAGGTGCCGACCTTGTCCAGGACGCCGACGATCAGCACCAGCGCGCCCGCCGGGGACTGCTGGGCCGCGTCCGGCAGCCAGGTGTGCACCGGCACCATCGGCGCCTTGATCGCGAACGCGACGAAGAAGCCGAGGAACAGCCACTTGGCCGTCGTCGGGTCGATGTTCATCTTCGACAGCTCGTCGAACAGGAACGTGCCGTGCCCGAGGCCGCCCTCGTCGACCGACCGGCTCGACAGCGGGTACAGCCAGATGACGGCGACGAGCATCAGCAGCCCGCCGAAAAGCGAGTACAGCAGGAACTTCACCGCGGCGTAGGAGCGCTGCGCGCCGCCGTAGTACCCGATGATGAAGTACACCGGGATGAGCATCGCCTCGAAGAAGACGTAGAACAGGAACACGTCCGTCGCGGCGAACACGCCGATCATGGCCGCTTCCATGGTGAGCAGCAGCGCGAAGTAGGTCTTCACCGACCGCTTCGCCGGCACGTCCACGCCGCCGGACCGGTCGGCCTCGCTCCACGACGCCAGCATCACCAGCGGGACGAGGATCACCGACAGCAGGATCAGCACCAGCGCGACGCCGTCGACGCCGAGGGCCCAGTGGACCCCAAACTCCTTGATCCACCAGTACTTCTCGGTGAACTGGAACCGCGCGCCGCCCGCGTCGAAGCCCGCCGCCATGACCCCGGTGAGGACCGCGACGAGCAGGGAGACGCCGAGCGAGAACTGCTTGACCAGCGCCTCCCGCTCGCGGGGAATGGCGCTGAGCAGCACCGCGCCCACCAGTGGCAGCGCGATGAGGACGCTCAGCCAGGGAAAGTCGCTCATGACACGTTCACCACCAGGAGCGCCGCGACCACCAGGGCCGCGCCGCCCAGCATCGAGAGGGCGTAGGAGCGGGCGAAGCCGGTCTGGACGCGCCGGAGCCGGCCGGAGCTGCCGCCGACGCCGGCGGCCGTCCCGTTGACGGCGCCGTCGACGCCGCGCCCGTCGAACCAGACCGCGAGCCGGGTCAGCCACTGGCCGGGACGCATCAGCAGCGACTCGTTGAGCGCGTCGCCGTAGAGGTCCTTGCGGGCCGCGACGGTGACGAACGAGCCCTTGGGCGCCTCGCGCGGCACCTTGCGGGCGCCGTACTGCATCCAGGCGATCCCGGCGCCGACGATCATCAGGACGAAGGTGGCGGCGCCCGGCGCGGTGAGCCACTTGAACTCGTGCTCGTGCTCGGGCGCCCCGACGACCGGTTCGAGGAAGCCGGGGAAGCTGCCGAGGATCAGGAACCCGCCCGCGAAGACGGAGCCGACCGCGAGCAGCATCAGCGGCCAGGTCATGACGGCCGGCGACTCGTG
This sequence comes from Actinomadura sp. NPDC048955, assembly GCF_040649435.1. Taxonomy (NCBI): domain Bacteria; kingdom Bacillati; phylum Actinomycetota; class Actinomycetes; order Streptosporangiales; family Thermomonosporaceae; genus Actinomadura; species Actinomadura sp. NPDC048955. Next base: position 29,530 of record NZ_JBEZJI010000021.1, on the reverse strand, counting down.
CGGGTGGACGTCGTCCTCCCAGCGCTTCTCACCGAAGAACGTCATGAACATGACCCGCGACATGTAGTACGCGGTGATCCCGGCACCGATCAGCGCGCAGGAGCCGAGGATCATCCCGGACGTGCCGCCCTTGGCGTAGGCGGCCTCGATGATGCCGTCCTTGGTGAACCAGCCGGACAGGCCGGGGAACCCGATGATGGCGAGGTAGCCGAGCCCGAACGTCACGTAGGTGATCATCATGACCGTGCGCAGCGCGCCGTAGTGGCGCATGTTCACGTCGTCCTTCATGCCGTGCATGACGGAGCCGGCGCCGAGGAACAGGCCCGCCTTGAAGAAGCCGTGCGCGACGAGGTGCGCGATGGCGAACACGTAGCCCGCCGGGCCGAGCCCGGCGGCCAGCACCATGTAGCCGATCTGCGACATCGTCGACCCGGCCAGGGCCTTCTTGATGTCGTCCTTGCCGCAACCGATGATCGCACCGGCGAGCAGCGTGGCCGCGCCGACGATCGTCACCACCAGCTGCGCGGTCTCCGACATCTCGAAGATCGGCCCGGACCGGACGATCAGGTAGACGCCCGCGGTCACCATCGTGGCGGCGTGGATGAGGGCCGACACGGGGGTCGGGCCCTCCATCGCGTCCAGCAGCCAGGACTGCAGCGGCAGCTGCGCCGACTTGCCGCACGCGCCGACCAGGAGCAGCAGCCCGATGGCCGTCGCGGTGCCGGTGCCGAGCTTGGAGGCGAGCCCCACGTGCTCGGCGCCGGTGCCGAGCACCGAGCCGAAGTCGATGCTGCCGAACGTGGCGAAGATCAGCGCGATCGCGATGATCAGCCCCATGTCGCCGACGCGGTTGACGACGAACGCCTTCTTCGCGGCGGTCGCGGCGGTCGGCTTGTGCTGCCAGAACCCGATCAGCAGGTAGGAGGCGAGGCCGACGCCCTCCCAGCCCAGGAACAGGATCAGGAAGTTGCCCCCGAGGACCAGCACCAGCATCGACGCCAGGAACAGGTTCAGGTAGGCGAAGAACCGGCGCCGGTCGGGGTCCTCGGCCATGTAGCCGATGGAGTAGATGTGGATGAGCGAGCCCACCCCGGTGATCAGCAGGACGAAGGTGATGGACAGCGGGTCCACCAGCAGGTCCATGCCGACCTTGAACGTGCCGACGTCGATGAAGTCCCACAGGTGCAGGGTGCGGCGCCGGGACTCGGCGTCGTACCCGATCATCTGGGCGAACATCGCGGCGCCCACCGCGAACGACGCCACCGACATCGCGGCGCCGAGCAGGTGGCCCCACCGGTCGGTGCGCCGTCCCCCCAGCAGGAGGATCGCGGCGCCCGCCAGCGGGAGCGCGATGAGGAGCCAGGACGCGGCCTGGATGCCTTCCGCTTTCATCCCTGGCCTCTCAGTACTTCAGCAGGTTCGCGTCGTCGACCGACGAGGACCTGCGGGTCCGGAAGATGGTCATGATGATCGCCAGACCCACCACGACCTCCGCCGCGGCCACCACCATCACGAAGAAGGCGATGATCTGGCCGTCCAGGTTGCCGTGCATTCGGGAGAACGAGACGAACGCCAGGTTCGTCGCATTCAGCATCAGCTCGACGCACATGAACACCACGATGGCGTTGCGGCGCACGAGGACGCCGAGCGCTCCGATGGTGAACAGGATCGCCGAGAGCGCCAGGTAGTGCCCCGGGCTCATTCTCCTGCCTCGCCTTCACTCGCGCCGCCGCCGGCGGCCGGCGTCCCCGACTTGACCGAGCGCTCCTCGGCGTCGGTGTCGCGGACGTCCTCGGTGACCGCCTTGACCGCGGCCACGTCCCGTTCGAGGGCCTCCTCCTCGGAGCCGCCGTACAGGTCGGCGTGCCGCTCCGCGGTGTCGGTGCGGGCCGCGATGACCGGGTTGACCGACAGTTCGGAGGGCGTCCCGTCGGGCAGCAGCGCCGGCATGTCGACGGCGTTGTGCCGGGCGTAGGTGCCGGGGCCCGGCAGCGGGCCCGGGTGGGAGCCGGACAGGAACCGCTGCCGCGACAGGTCCTTCTGCGTCGGCTTCGGCTCGGTGCGCTCCCGGTGCGCCAGCACCATCGCGCCCAGCGCCGCGGTGATCAGCAGGGCGCTGGTCGCCTCGAACGCGAACACGTACTTGGAGAACAGCAGCCGGGCCAGCCCGATGATGTTGCCCTCGGAGTTGGCCTGGGTCAGCCCGGCCGAGCCGCCGAGCGCGGCGTTGCCGAGCCCGACGGCCAGCAGGACGAGGAAGCCGATCGCGGCGATGACCGCCCAGAACCGCTGGCCCCGGATCGTCTCCACCAGCGAGTCGGTGGAACTGACCCCGACGAGCATCAGCACGAACAGGAACAGCATCAGCACCGCGCCGGTGTAGACGATCACCTGCACGAACGCCAGGAACGGCGCGTTCTGGATCGCGTACAGCGCCGCCAGGCAGAGCATCACGGTCGCCAGCAGCAGCGCCGAGTGCACCGCCTTCCGTGCGAAGATCATGCCGAGCGCGGCGAGCACCGAGACGATCGCCAGCAGCCAGAAGAAGAACGGCTCGCCGGACTGCTTGTCGGCGACCTCGGCGGCGAGCACGTGCGCGCTCGCGACGGAGCCGGTCACTTGCCCTCACCGCCCTTGCGCGCCTTCTCGCGCTTGACGGCCTGGTCGGCGCTCGCGCGCCCGCCGCCCTCCGAGGACACCTTGGGAGCCGACTGCTCGCCTTCCTGGAGGCCGAGGCGGTAGTAGTCCTCCTCGGTGTCGCCCAGGCGCATCTCGTGCGGGGGCGCCTCCATGCCCTCGCGCAGCGGGGCGAGCAGCATCTCCTTGGTGTAGATGAGGCTCTCGCGGCTGTCGTCGGCGAGCTCGTACTCGTTGGTCATCGTGAGCGCCCGGGTCGGGCACGCCTCGATGCACAGCCCGCACAGGATGCACCGCAGATAGTTGATCTGGTAGGTGCGTCCGAAGCGCTCGCCGGGCGAGTACCGCTCGTCGGCCGTGTTGTCGGCGCCCTCGACGAAGATGGCGTCCGCGGGGCACGCCCACGCGCACAGCTCGCAGCCGATGCACTTCTCCAGGCCGTCCGGCCACCGGTTCAGCTGGTGCCGCCCGTGGAAGCGAGGAGCCGTCGGCTTCTTCACCTCGGGGTACTGGACGGTCTCGCTCTTCATGAACATCTGGTGGAACGAGACCCCGAACCCCTTGACCGGGTTCAGGAAATCAGTGAGTCCCACTGGTGACCTCCTCGGAGGGCGTTTCGATCGTGGCCGGCCGGACCGGCTCGCGGGCGCGGCCGTGGTAGTGGGGCGCGTCCATCGGCGGCACCGGGAACCCGCCCGCCGACGGGTCGGTGCGCGGCCCCGGCGTCGCCCCCGGGACGATCTCCTTGTCGTCCTCGCGGCCGCGGAGCATCTCCCAGATCACCGTGGCGACCAGCACGATCGCGGCGACCACGGCGGCGGCGATGAACAGCTGCCGCATCTCGTAGCCGTCGTTGCGCAGCGCGCGGATGGTCGCGACCAGCATGATCCAGCCGAGCGAGAAGGGCATCAGCACCTTCCAGCCGAGCTTCATCAGCTGGTCGTAGCGCACGCGCGGCAGCGTGCCGCGCAGCCAGATGAAGAAGAAGATGAACAGGAAGATCTTGATCAGGAACCACAGCACCGGCCACCAGCCGGAGTTGGCGCCCGCCCACACCGTGGAGATCGGTGCCGGGGCGCGCCAGCCGCCGAGGAACATGGTGGTGGCCAGGGCCGACAGCGTCGCGAGGTTGATGTACTCCGCGAGGAAGAACATCGCGAACTTCAGCGACGAGTACTCGGTGTGGAAGCCGCCGACCAGCTCGCCCTCGCCCTCGGGCAGGTCGAACGGGATGCGGTTCGACTCGCCCATCATCGTGATGACGTAGACGACGAACGACGGCGCGAGCAGCACCACGAACCACTTGTCGTGCTGCGCCGCGACGATCTCCGAGGTGGACATCGAGCCGGCGAACATGAACACGGCCACGAACGACAGGCCCATCGCGATCTCGTAGGAGATCATCTGCGCGGACGAGCGCAGCCCGCCGAGCAGCGAGTACGGCGACATCGAGGACCAGCCGGCCAGCACGATGCCGTAGATCGCCATCGAGGACATCGCGAGGACGAGCAGCACCGCGACCGGAAGGTCGGTGCCCTGCAGCGCCGTCCGGTGGCCGAAGATCGAGACCGTCGGGCCGAACGGGATGATGACGAAGGAGATGAACGCGGGCACCGCCGCCATCACCGGCGCCAGGACGAAGACGATCTTGTCGACCTGGCGGGGGACGATGTCCTCCTTGAGCGCCAGCTTGACGCCGTCGGCGAGGCCCTGCAGCAGGCCGAAGGGCCCGGCGCGGTTGGGGCCGACGCGCAGCTGCATCCGGCCGATGACGCGCCGCTCGATCCACATCGTCATCAGCACGGTGACGACGAGGAACACGAAGATGGCGAGGACCTTGCCGCCGATCAGCCACCACGGGTCCGACCCGAAGTCCTGCAGCTGCGGGTCGGGCGCCGGCGCCGCGGCCAGGGAGCTCATTCGGTGCCTCCAGCGTTCTCGGTCGCGGTCGCGGGCACCGCGCCCGCGATCTTGACGACGCCTCCCGCGGCCGCGCCGACGTCCCGGTGCAGGGCGCAGCCCGCCGAGTTCGTCGGCAGCCACACCACCCGGTCGGGCAGGTCGGGGGTGATCTCCAGCGGGAGCGTGACCGCGCCGCGCGGGCCCGACACCGTCACCGCGCCGGTCGCGCCGATCTCCGCGGCCGTCGCGGGCGACAGCCGGGCGGCGGCGGGCTTGGCGGTGCCGGCGAGGAACGGCTCGCCGTCCTGCAGGCGGCCCCGGTCGAGCAGCAGCCGCCAGCTCGCCAGGAGGGCCTCGCCCCGCTCGGGGTGCGGCGCCAGTCCCTGCGCGACGCCCGGCGCGTCCGGGCGCTCGCCGCGGTAGGCGCCGAGGCCGGCCATCTCGCGGCGGGCGGCCTCGGGGCCCGGCAGGCCCAGGTGGACGTCCATCTCGTCGGCCAGCGCGTCCAGCACCCGCAGGTCGGACATCCGCCCGGCGGACTTGAGCACGACGTCGAACGGGCGGCCGCGGCCCTCCCAGTCGACGAACGTCCCGGACTTCTCCGCGACCGCCGCGACCGGCAGGACGACGTCGGCGCGGTCGGTGACCGCGCTCGGCCGCTGCTCCAGGCTCACCACGAACGGGGTGGCCTCCAGCGCCCGCAGCATCGCCTCGGGGTCGGCCAGGTCGTAGGGGTCGACGCCGCCGACGAGCAGCGCGCCGCGCCGCCCCGCGGCCGCCTCCGCGATGATGCCGGCCGTGTCCTCGCCGGGACCGGCGGGCAGGTCGGCGACGCCCCAGGCGCGGGCGACGTCGGCGCGGGCCTGCGGGTCGGTGACCGGACGGCCGATCGGCAGCAGCCCGGGCAGCGCCCCGGCCTCGATCGCGCCGCGCTCCCCGGCCCGGCGCGGCACCCAGGCCAGCCGGGCCCCGGTGGCCTGCGCCACCCGGGTCGCCGAGGTCAGCGCGCCCGGGCTGGTGGCGAGCCGCTCGCCGACGAGGATGACGGCGCCGGGCGTCTCCAGCAGCGTGCGGATGTCGGACTTGGCGTCGTCCCCGATGAGGGAGCCGAGGACCTCGGCCTCCGAGCCGGGCAGCGTCGGCAGCAGCGTGCCGCCGACCTTCGCCAGCCCGCGCGTCGCGAACGGGGCCGCCGCGAACACCTTCAGGCGGTTCTTGCGGAACGCCTTGCGGAGCCGCAGGAAGACGATCGGCGACTCCTCCTCGGGCTCGAACCCGGCGAGCAGGACGACCGGCGCCTTCTCCAGGTCGGCGTAGGTCACCTCGATGGGGTGGCCCGCGACGGACGAGGCGAGGAAGCGCGACTCCTCCTCCGACAGCGGCCGGGCACGGAAGTCGACGTCGTTGGTGCCGAGCGCGATCCGGGCGAACTTGGCGTAGGCGTAGGCGTCCTCAAGGGTGACGCGGCCGCCGGTCAGGACGCCGGCCGAGCCGCGCGCCGCCGCGAGGCCGCGCGCCGCGATGGTGAGCGCCTCGGGCCAGGACGCGGGCTCCAGCTCGCCGTCCTCGCCCCGGACGAGCGGCTGGGCGAGCCGCTCGGGCCGCGTCCCGTAGGTGAACGCCCAGCGGCCCTTGTCGCAGTTCCACTCCTCGTTGACCTGCGGGTCGTCCCCGGCCAGCCGCCGCGTGATCTTCCCGCGGCGGTGGTCGGTGCGCAGCGCGCAGCCGGACGCGCAGTGCTCGCAGACGCTCGGCTGCGAGACCAGGTCGAACGGGCGGGACCGGAACCGGTACGCGGCGCCGGTCAGCGCGCCCACCGGGCAGATCTGCACGGTGTTGCCGGAGAAGTAGGACTGGAACGGCTTGCCGTCCGCCGCGCCGACCTGCTCCTTGGCGCCGCGCTCGAACAGGTCGATGAACGCGTCGCCGGCGATCTGGTCGGAGAACCGGGTGCAGCGGGCGCACTGGATGCAGCGCTCCCGGTCGAGCAGCACCTGGCTGGACAGCGGGATCGGCTTGGGGAAGGTCCGCTTGGCCTCCACGAACCGGGTCTCGCCGCGGCCGTTGGACATCGCCTGGTTCTGCAGCGGGCACTCGCCGCCCTTGTCGCAGATCGGGCAGTCCAGCGGGTGGTTGATCAGCAGCAGTTCCATCACGCCGTGCTGCGCCTTGTCGGCGACCGGCGAGGTGAGCTGGGTCTTGACCACCATGCCCGGCATCACCGCGGTGGTGCAGGACGCCTGCGGCTTCGGCATGCCCCGGCCGTTGCCTGCGTCGGGGATCTCCACCAGGCACTGCCGGCAGGCCCCGACCGGGTCCAGCAGCGGGTGGTCGCAGAACCGGGGGATCTGGATGCCGAGCAGCTCGGCGGCCCGGATGATCAGCGTGCCCTTGGGCACCTCGATCTCGAAGCCGTCGATGGTGCAGGAGACCATCTCCACCGGCCGCTCCACCGCCGACTTGTCGTCGGTGACGGTCACTTGGCACCTCCCCAGAGGGTCGACTTGGCCGGGTCGAACGGGCAGGCGCCGAGCTCGAAGTGCCGGAGGTACTCGTCCCGGAACAGCTTGATGGACGAGACGACCGGGCTCGTGGCGCCGTCGCCGAGGGCGCAGAACGATCGGCCCAGGATGTTGTCGGACAGGTCCAGCAGGGTCTCCAGGTCCTCCTCGGAGCCCTGGCCCGCCTCCAGCCGCTTGAGCATCTGCTTGTACCAGTAGGTGCCCTCGCGGCACGGCGTGCATTTGCCGCACGACTCGTGCGCGTAGAACTCCGACCAGCGCAGCACGGCGCGGACGACGCAGGTCGTCTCGTCGAAGATCTGCAGGGCCCGGGTACCGAGCATGGACCCGGCGGCGCCGACGGACTCGAAGTCCAGCGGCACGTCCAGGTGCTCGTCGGTGAAGATCGGGGTGGACGACCCGCCGGGCGTCCAGAACTTCAGCCGGTGGCCCTCGCGGATCCCGCCCGCCATGTCGAGCAGTTCCCGCAGCGTGATGCCGAGCGGCGCCTCGTACTGCCCGGGCCGCGTGACGTGCCCGGACAGCGAGAAGATCCCGAAGCCCTGGGACTTCTCGGTGCCCATCGAGGCGAACCATTCCGGCCCGTTGGCGATGATCGAGGGAACCGAGGAGATCGACTCGACGTTGTTGATGACGGTGGGCCCGCCGTAGAGGCCCGCGACCGCCGGGAAGGGGGGCTTGAGCCTGGGCTGACCGCGGAACCCTTCGAGGGAGTCCAGCAGCGCCGTCTCCTCGCCGCAGATGTAGGCCCCGGCGCCGCTGTGCACGACCACGTCCAGGTCGTAGCCGGAGCCGAGGATGTCCTTGCCGAGGTAGCCGGCCTCGTACGCCTCCGCCACCGCCTGGTGCAGGCGGCGGATCACGTGCAGCACCTCGCCGCGCACGTAGATGAACGCGAGGTTCGACTTGATCGCGTACGAGCTGATGATCACGCCCTCGACGAGCACGTGCGGGTTGGCCATCATCAGCGGGATGTCCTTGCACGTGCCCGGCTCGGACTCGTCGGCGTTGACGACGAGGTAGCGCGGGTTCGGGCTGCTCGGCGGCAGGAAGCCCCACTTCATCCCGGTGGGGAAGCCCGCGCCGCCGCGGCCGCGCAGGCCGGAGTCCTTGACCGCCTGGACGATCTCGTCCGGCTCCATGCGGAACGCCGCGCGCAGCGCCTCGTAGCCGCCGTCGCGCTCGTAGCCCGCCCGGGTGAACGAGTCGGCCCGGTCCCAGTTCTTGGTGAGGATGGGGGTCAGCGTGGTCACTTGTTCCGCCCCTCCTGCGATCCCGGCTTGGCCTCTCCGCCGACCGGCTTGCCCGGCTCCTGCGGGGGCGAGCCCATCTCCTCGGCCTTCACCGGCTCCTGCGGACGCTCGCGGTCGACGTCCGTGCGGGGCGCCTCCCAGCCGCGCTCCTGCGCCAGCTTCAGGCCGCGCAGCGACTCCGGCCCGGCCTGGACGCCCTCGCCGGCGCGCCCGTCCGGGAACCCGGCGAGCACGCGGGACGCCTCCTTCCAGGTGGCCAGGCTCTCCGGCCCGCGCGAAGGAAGCACTTGCTTACCAGAGCGCAGGTCGTCGACCAGCTGCTTGGCCTTCTCGGGAGTCATGTTGTCGAAGAACTCCCAGTTGACCATCATCACCGGCGCGAAGTCGCAGGCCGCGTTGCACTCGATCCGCTCCAGGCTGACCTTGCCGTCCGGGGTGGCCTCGTCGTGCCCGACCCCGGCGTGCTCGCTCAGCTCGGTCCAGATCTGGTCGCCGCCCATGACCGCGCACAGCGTGTTGATGCACACGCCGACGTGGTACTCGCCGACCGGCGCGTGCTTGTACTGCGTGTAGAAGGTCGCGACTCCCGTCACCTGCGCCGGGGTGATGCCGAGCTGCTCCGCGCAGAACTCGATCCCGTCCTCGGTGACGTGTCCCTCCACCGACTGCACCAGGTGCAGCATCGGCAGCAGCGCCGAGCGCGGCCGGGGGTACCGGCCGATGATCTCCTTGGCGTCGCGCTCCAGCCGTTCGCGGACCTCAGGTCCGTATGTCATCGGTCCACTCCCCCCATGACCGGGTCGATGCTGGCCACGGCGGCGATGACATCGGCGACCATGCCGCCCTCCGCCATCGCCGGGGCTGCCTGAAGGTTGACGAAGGACGGCTCGCGGAAGTGGACGCGGTACGGGCGGGTTCCGCCGTCGCTGACCACGTGGGCGCCGAGCTCGCCGCGCGGCGACTCGATGGGCGCGTACGCCTGCCCGGCGGGCACCCGGAAGCCCTCCGTCACCAGCTTGAAGTGATGGATGAGGGCCTCCATCGAGGTGCCCATGATGTGCGCGATGTGCCGGGGCGAGTTGCCCATGCCGTCCGCGCCGATCGCCAGCTGCGCCGGCCAGCCGATCTTCTTGTCCTCGATCATCACCGGGCCCTTGACCGACTGGAGCCGGTCCAGGCACTGCTCGACGATCTTCAGCGACTCCTCCATCTCGTCCATCCGGACGAGGTAGCGGCCGTAGACGTCGCAGGTGTCCTGCGTCGCGACCTCGAAGTCGTAGGTCTCGTAGCCGCAGTAGGGCTGCGACTTGCGCAGGTCCCACGGCAGGCCGGTCGAGCGCAGCACCGGGCCGGTGATGCCGAGCGCCATGCAGCCGGTCAGGTCCAGGTACGCGATGTTCTGGGTGCGCGCCAGGTAGACCGGGTTGGAGTCCATCAGCTTGCGCATCGCCTGGATCCGCTTCGGCATCCGGTCCAGGTAGTCGCGGATCTTGCTGGTCGCGCCGCTCGGCAGGTCCTGCGCGACCCCGCCCGGGCGGACGTAGGCCATGTTCATCCGCAGGCCGGTGATCTCCTCGAACAGGTCGAGGGTGTACTCGCGCTCGACGAAGCCGTTCAGCATCACCGTCGTCGCGCCGAGCTCCAGGCCGAACGTGGCGATCGCGACCAGGTGCGAGGAGATCCGGTTCAGCTCCATCATCATCACGCGGATGATCTGGGCCCGCTCCGGGACCTGCTCGGTGATGCCGAGCAGCTTCTCCACGCTCAGGCAGTACGCCGTCTCGTTGAAGATCGGCGCGAGGTAGTCCATCCGGGTGCAGAACGTGGTGCCCTGCGTCCAGGTGCGGAACTCCATGTTCTTCTCGATGCCGGTGTGCAGGTAGCCGATGCCCACCCGGGCCTCGTTCACCGTCTCACCGTCGAGCGTCAGGATGAGCCGGAGCACCCCGTGCGTGGACGGGTGCTGCGGGCCCATGTTGACGACGAGCCGCTCGTCGCCGAGGTCCTCCGCACCGGCGACGACCTGGTCCCAGTCCTGCCCGTTGACGTCGAAGACCTTGCCCTCGGCCGCCTCTTCCGCGGCGTAGGCGTCGTACTCGGTGTACTTCGTGGAACTCATACGTACGACCTCCGCTCGTCGGGCGGGGGGATCTCCGCTCCGCGGTACTCGACGGGAATACCGCCGAGGGGGTAGTCCTTGCGCTGCGGATGGCCGACCCAGTCGTCGGGCATCTCGATGCGCGTGAGCGCCGGGTGGCCGTCGTAGACGATCCCGAAGAAGTCGTAGGTCTCCCGCTCGTGCCAGTCGCTCGTCGGGTAGACCGGCACCAGCGACGGGACGTGCGGGTCGGCGTCCGGGCAGGTCACTTCCAGCCGGACGCGCCGGTTGTGCGTGATCGACAGCAGGTGCACGACCGAGTGCAGCTCGGCGCCCTCGTCCTTCGGGTAGTGCACGCCCGACACGCCCGAGCACATCTCGAAGCGCAGGGACGGCTCGTCCCGCATGGTGCGCGCGACCTCCAGGAGGTGCTCGCGCCGCACGAAGAACGTGATCTCACCGCGGTCGACGACGACCCGCTCGACGGCGTCGCCGAAGTGGGGGTAGGCGCGCTCCAGCTCGTCGGCGACCTCGTCGAACTCGCCGGCCTCGGCGGCGCCGCCGGGCCCGCCGTAGGGGCGCTGCGCGGACACCTTCGGGCTCTGCCGGATGACGAGCCCGCCGTAGCCGGAGGTGTCGCCGGTGGTCCGCGCGCCGAACATGCCCTTGCGGGCGACCGGCTGCTCGCGGCGCTCCTCCTCGGTCTGCGCGGGGAGCTTGTCGGCGCCCTGCTCGGCCCGCTGCTCAGGGTTCTGCGAACTCACGTCAGGCCCCCTGTCCCAGCAGCGGCAGCCGGCGGCGCTTGGCCTCTTCCAGCTCGGCGATCTGCTTGGCGCGCTGCGGCCCGAGCTTGGTGTTCTGGACCTTGTCGTGCAGCTTGAGGATCGCGTCCAGCAGCATCTCCGGCCGCGGCGGGCAGCCGGGCAGGTAGATGTCCACCGGGACGATGTGGTCCACGCCCTGCACGATCGCGTAGTTGTTGAACATGCCGCCGGACGAGGCGCACACGCCCATCGCGATGACCCACTTCGGCTCGGTCATCTGGTCGTAGATCTGCCGCAGCACCGGCGCCATCTTCTGGCTCACCCGGCCCGCGACGATCATCAGGTCGGCCTGGCGCGGCGTCGCCGAGGCGCGCTCCATCCCCCACCGGGAGAAGTCGTGCCGGGGGTCGCCCGTCGCCATCATCTCGATCGCGCAGCACGCGAGGCCGAACGTCGCCGGCCACATCGAGCTGCTGCGCGCCCACCCCGCGACCTGCTCGACCGTGGTCAGCAGGAAGCCGCTGGGGAGTTTCTCCTCTAGACCCATGTCAGTCCCACTCCAGACCGCCGCGCCGCCAGATGTAGGCGTACGCCACGAGGACGGTGACGATGAAAAGAACCATCTCGACAAGGCCGAAGAGCCCCATCCGGTCGAACGCGACCGCCCAGGGGTAAAGGAAGATGATCTCAATGTCGAAGACGATGAACAGCATCGCCGTCAGGTAGTACTTGATCGGGAAGCGCCCGCCGCCGACCGGCTGCGGGGTCGGCTCGATACCGCACTCGTAGGCGTCCAGGCGGGCGCGGTTCCAGCGCTTGGGCCCCGTGAGCGCGGCCATCGCCACCGAGCCGGCGGCGAAGGCGAAGGCGAGCACCCCCAGCACGATGATCGGAATATAGAGATCCATATCTCTACAGCCTCTCCTCGGGACGTACGACGTTGTACGGGACGGGCCGCCTGCGACCCGCCACCCTAGCCAAGGTGATCAATAGCGCTCCCCTCAGGGGGTCGGGTACTGCACTTTAGTCCGCTCACCTGCGGAAGCCTGAATTCCACGCGCGCGTTCATGCCGCCGGCGCCACCTTCTGCATCGCGTTGATGACGCGGTCCATCGCGTCCCCTCCCTTGGGGTCGGTGAGGTTCGCGAGGAGCTTCAGCGTGAAGCGCATCAGCGTCGGGTGCGGCAGGCCGTGCGCGGTCAGGAACTTCATGACCCGCGGGTCGCCGATCGCCTGGACGAACACGCGGGCGAGGGTGAAGTAGCCGCCGTGGTCGTCCTTGAGGATGCGCGGGTACTCGTAGAGGGTCCGCTCGCGCTGCGCGGGGGTGCGGCGGGCGAGCGCCTGGACCATGATGTCGGCGGCCAGCCGGCCGGACTCCAGGGCGTAGTCGATGCCCTCGCCGTTGAACGGGTTGATCATGCCGCCGGCGTCGCCGACGAGCAGCATCCCGCGGGTGTAGTGCGGCTGCCGGTTGAAGCCCATCGGCAGCGCCGCGCCGCGGATCTTGGAGGTCGCGTGCTCCTCGTCGAACTGCCAGTCCTCCGGCATCTGCGCGCACCAGCTCTTGAGCATGCCGCGGTAGTCGACGCTCTGGAACGCCTTGCTGGTGTTGAGCAGGCCGAGGCCGACGTTGGAGGTGCCGTCGCCGACGCCGAACACCCAGCCGTAGCCGGGCAGGAGGCGCTGGCCGTCCCACAGCTCCAGCCACGCCTCCATGTAGTCGTCGTCGTGGCGGGGGGTCTGGAAGTAGCGGCGGACCGCGACGCCCATCGGCCGGTCCTCGCGGCGCCGCAGCCCCATGGCGAGCGACAGGCGGGTCGAGTTGCCGTCGGCGGCGACGACCAGGGGCGCGTGGAACTCCAGCTCCTCGCCCTCGTACTCGGCGGTGACGCCGGTGATGCGGTCGGTGCGCTCGTCGACGATCGGGCCCGTCACGTTGCAGCCCTGCAGGAGCTGGGCGCCGGCCTTGGCGGCGTGCTCGGCGAGGAGCTGGTCGAGGTCGGTGCGCTTGCGGACGAGGCCGAAGTCGGGGAAGGACGCGAGCTCGGGCCAGGGCAGCTCGACCTTGACGCCGCCGCCGTAGATGCGCAGGCCCTTGTTGCGTCCCCAGCCGGGGTCGTTGATGTCGACGCCCATGCCGATGAGCGCCCGGACGGCCCGCGGGGTGAGGCCGTCGCCGCAGATCTTGTCGCGCGGGAAGGTGGCCTTCTCCAGCAGGAAGACGTCCAGGCCGGCCTGCGCGAGCCAATAGGCGGTCGACGATCCGGCGGGGCCCGCCCCGACGACGATGACATCCGCGTGTCGGGTGGAGTCGGTCACGATGGTCCTCTTCGCTCGTTCGCTTGTGAAGTACTTCACAAGGATCCGGTGGGGAGTCTATTCCTTTATCACGACTGGTGGGTACTTCTGGGCCGGTCCAAGTTTGGACCGGTCCGAACCACCGGCCGCGGTCTGTCAAGCAGGCTTGACGGACGGGTTGACGGCATGGTGCAGGGCCACCACGCCGAACGTGAGGTCGCGCCAGCGCACCTCGCCCCATCCCGCGTCCTGGATGAGCCTCGCCAGCCCCGCCTGGTCGGGCCAGGCGAGCGTCGACTCGGCGAGGTAGCGGTAGGAGTCGGGATTGGAGCTGACCCGCGCCAGCAGCGGCAGCCCGTAGCGCAGGTGCGCCTTGTGGCCAAACGCCAGCAGCGCGTTCGGGGGGTGGCTCACCTCGCAGATCACCAGCCGCCCGCCGGGCCTGGCGACCCGGCGCAGCTCGCGCAGCGCCAGCCCGGTGTCGGCGACGTTGCGGAGCCCGAAGGAGATCGTGACGGCGTCGAAGGAGCCGTCCGCGAAGGGCAGCCGCAGCGCGTCGCCGGCCACGAACCGCAGGCCCGTGACGTTCGCCTGGCGGCGCACCCCGACGCGCAGCATGCCCAGCGAGAAGTCGCATGCGACCGTGTCGGCCCCGGCCTCGGCGAACGGGACGGACGAGGTCCCCGTGCCGGCCGCGAGGTCGAGGACGCGCTCACCCGGCCGCGCCTCCAGCGCCCGGACGACCTCCCGCCGCCACCGCCGGTCCTGGCCGCCGGTCATCAGCGAGTTCATCAGGTCGTACCGCTCGGCGGTGCCGTCGAACATCGCCGCCACGTCGGCGGGCTGCTTGTCGAGTGAAGCGCGGGTCATGACCCCAGCCTAGGCCGCGCAAGGCCCTGCACGCGGGGGCGGGGGGCACTCCGCGACGGTCATTCCGCGCGGCCCCGCTCGGTCACTCCGCGCGGCCGCACTCGGTCACTCCGCGCGGCCGCGCGGGGCGTCCTCCTTGGCGACCGACTTCTCGAACTTCTCGCGCTGCGAGCGCACGCCCCGCGTGACGACGGCGGACATCCGGTCGCGCTGCGCGGACAGCAGGACGTAGCTGACGACGCCGCTGATCAGCAGCGCCAGCAGCAGGAGCAGGAACCCGCGGGCCCCGAACAGCGCGAGCACCCCCGCGGTGACCGCGAAGATCGCGGCCCGGGCCAGGGTGTAGAGGATGACGGAACGCATGGCCCTTCGAGGTTATCCCCGGTCCTGACCGTTCTCCCCCCGGGGTGGGCCCAGCACGTCCAGGAACAGGGCCGGGTCGACGTTGCCGCCGGACAGGACCGACACGAAGGTGCGGCCCTCGGGAAGCTCCGCGCGGTGGTGGAGGAAGGCGGCGGTGGCGACGGCGCCCGCCGGCTCGGCGACAAGGCGGGCCTCGCGGGCGAGGCGGCGCATCGCCTGCCGGATCTCGTCCTCGGTGACCGTGACGACGCCGTCCACGTGGGCGCGCATGTGCGCGTACGGCAGGTCGCCGACCCGCTGGACGCGCAGCGCGTCGGCGACGGTGCGGCCGGTCTCCTCCGCCGCCCACTCGACCGGACGCCCCGCCGCCATCGAGTCACGGGCGTCCGCGGCGAGCTCCGGCTCGACGCCGACGATCCTCGCCTCCGGGCGCAGCGCCCTGACCGCGGCGGACACGCCGGAGATCAGGCCGCCGCCGCCGACCGGGACGAGCACCACGTCCACGTCCGGGCGGTCCTGGACGATCTCCAGCCCGACGGTGCCCTGGCCGGCGATGATCCGCGCGTCGTCGTAGGGCGGGACCAGGGTGAAGCCGTGCGCGGCGGCGAGCTTGCCCGCGGTCTCGGCGCGGGCCCGGGAGGTCGGCTCGACGTAGACGACCTCGGCGCCGAGCGCGATGCACGCGTCGACCTTCACGCCCGGGGTGGTGTGCGGCATGACCAGCACGGCCCTGGTGCCGAGCGCGCGGGCCGCGTAGGCGACGGCCTGCGCGTGGTTGCCGCTGGAGTGCGTGACGACGCCGCGCTCACGCTCCTCCGGGTCGAGGGAGGAGATGGCGGCGTAGGCGCCGCGCAGCTTGAAGGCGCCGACCGGCTGCAGCGACTCGGCCTTCACCAGCAGCGCGGGCGCGCCGGAGGCGGACGGGGCGGGGTCACGGGAGAACGGGACGAGCGGCGTCCGGACGGCGACGCCCGCGATGCGCTCGGCGGCCCGTTCGATCTCCGGCAGCGATACGAGGTCGGACATGCCCGGAGACTACTTCTCCGGGGTGGCCGGCGGGGCCTCGGCGGCGTGACATGGCAGGTCAGCGGGGGTCAGGGTGATCACTGTGACCCATGCCGGAATCACCGTCCGTGATCGCCGCTGTTCGGGGCACTACGGTCGGTGATCTTTTCCGAAAACAAGGGAGAAATCGGTCTTGACCCGCCACACTGTTAAACAGTCCACCCGCGCCGAAGGCGGGACAAAGGGGGAGAGAAAACGTGGAAAGCACGAGCGAGCGCCTGCTGACTCCAGGAGAGGTCGCCGCCCTCTTCCGGGTCGACCCGAAGACGGTCACCCGGTGGGCCGCCGCGGGCCGGATCAGCAGCATCCGCACTCCGGGAGGCCACCGGCGCTTCCGCGAGTCCGAGGTGCACGCGCTGCTGCGCGGCGAGGAGCCCGTCGCCGAGCACTCGGCCCACTGACCTGGGCCACCCGCCCCGGTCCTGAGCCGCCCGGACCGCCCGCCGAAACAGTCTTCGGCCGAAGGCAGTCCTCGCCGGGCGGCCGGGGCGCTCCCCGCCCCGCCCCCCGCTCACCATTCGGCAATCAGTCTTCGGCGCCGCCCGCCTTCCATTCCTCGAAACGGCGGAGCAGGTCCGCGTCCTCGTCCCGCCAGCGGCGCCGCCGCTCCGCCAGCTCCTCCTCGGTGAGCGACTCGCCCAGCAACCGGTCGTAGTCGGGATCGTCCGGGCCGATCTCGACGTAGGCGTCGGCGATGATCCGTCCCTCGCTCGCCTCGGGCCCGGGCTCGCCGCCGTCGGCGAGGACGCTGTGGGGGACCCGGAGCGTGCCGTCGGGAAGCCGGATCACGTACATCGTCGATCACCTTCGCCGTCTGTCGTCGCGCGGCCTGTCACTTCGGTGTCCTAGATCCCGTACCTGCGGTTGAAGAAGAGCATGACCTCGAGGGCCGTGCGGATGTTGCCGGCGAGCATATCCACCAGGGCCGGGCGTTGCCGGGAAGAGATCGCGGCGAACGCGTCGGCGAAGAACTCGCGGCGTCCGAGCGCGTTCGGCTGCTTGTGGAACTCGCTCGCCAGGTACGGCAGGCACTCCTCGTAGAGCTGCCGGAAGGCGGGGCTGTCGGAGGTCCACTCGCCGTCGCCGCCGTCGATGTCGTCGAGCGCGTGCCCGACCTCGTGCAGCATCACGTCCGGCGTCGGGGACGGCCGGTCCCCCACGACGATCTTGCGGTCGCCGTAGGCGCCGGCGCAGATGTCCCAGGTGGCGCGGCCCGACGGCAGCGGCCGGTCGCGCAGGTGGCCCATGTCGTCGAGCTGGGGGACGCCGCCGGGGCCGACGTAGATGCCGTCGAGACCGCCCGCCAGCTTCTCCTTCAGCGGCTCCGGCAGCGACGCCAGGCTCTCCACGGCCCCGATCACGGCGTCCGGCGGCGGCCCCTCCCGGACGTCCCACTGCCGGTGCAGGACGGCCTCCAGCACGCCGCAGTCGCGGCGGCCGTCGGCGGCGTGCGGCGTGCCCGGCGGGTGGGGCTCCACGCGCGGCCGGTCGTCCTCCAGCTCGAAGTCGCTCCAGGAGTAGTCGCCCGCGCGCGGCCGGCCGAGCCCCCGCCGCCCGAGCCGGCCCGTCATCCCGCGCAGGCCGCCCGCCGTGTCGACGGGGCCGGTCTCCGGGCGTTCGGGCCCGAACGCGTAGTCGTCGTCGCGGCCCGCCTTGCGGAACCGGCCGAACCGGTCGCGCGGCTGGTTGCTGCGCGGCCGCACCTGCCCCGAGTCGGGCGGGGACGGCGCGTAGGGGATTTCGTCGCCGGCCGCGTCCGCGCGGAACCGCCCGCCGCGGAACGTCTCCCGGGGCTTGCGGTGGACGCCTTTGAAGCGCATCGGGCTCCTCTGTCAGCCGGACCCGCGGGGGTGCCGAGCGGCGTCCGCCGCCAGACCGGGTCCCTGAGGAAGGGTAAGCCGGAAGCCGACTCTCCGTCATCCCATGGAGTCACGCGACGCGCGGCGGCGCGCCGCGCGTCAGGCGTAAGAGTGCAGGCCGGAGAACATGTAGTTCACGCCGAAGAAGTTGAACAGCAGCGCCGCGAACGCGACCAGCGAGAGGATCGCGGCCTTGCGGCCCTTCCACCCGGCGGTGGCGCGGGCGTGCAGGTAGGCGGCGTAGATGATCCAGGTGACGAAGGACCAGATCTCCTTGGGGTCCCAGCCCCAGTAGCGGCCCCACGCCTGGTCGGCCCAGATGGCGCCCATGATGATCGCGGCCGTCCAGATCGGGAAGGCGAACATCGTGACCCGCATCGAGAGGCGGTCCAGGGCCTCCACCGACGGGACGCGCGACAGCACGCCGCCCGCCGCGACGCCGCCGCGCGACTCGGCCCGCTCCTTCAGCAGGTACAGGATCGTCGCGGCGCCCGCGACGGTGAACGCGCCGGTCGCGATGATCGCGGCGGTCACGTGGATGGCGATCCAGTAGGAGTTCAGCGCCGGGCTGACCGGGCCCACCGAGTCGTACAGCCAGATGTTGGCGACGCCGAGGGCGACGACCGCGGCGGCCATGACGAAGGCGCCGAGGAACCGCGCCTTGTAGCGGAACATGACGACCATGAACGCGGTGACGGCGGCGAACGAGATGGCGGTGAGGAACTCGTACATGTTCCCCCACGGCCACCGGTTCGCGGCGAGCCCGCGGGTGATGAGCACCCCGAGCTGCGCGCCCCAGCCGAGCACGTTCAGCAGGACGGCGAGCCGGATCCAGTCGACCCGGGAACGCTCGGACCCCTCGTCCGCGGCCCCGGCGGAGCCCGCCGCACCGGCCGTGTCCGAGGTGTCGGCCTCGGCCCCGGCGGCGCCCACCAGCACCTTCGCCCCGCTCCTGGCCGGGACGGCCTCCACCGCGCGGCGGCGGCCGAAGCCCATGTCGGCGGCGTAGGCCACCAGCGCGATGATGTACATCACGACGGTGGTCAGCATGAGCTTGTCGCTCAGGTTCGCGAGGTCGGCGTTGCTCACCTCGTCACTCCTTCGATTCGGTCGCCGCACCCGAGGGGCCGTCGGCGGAGGGGGTCTCGCCGGGCTCGGATGCGGGCCCGTCCTGCGGACCGCGCAGCGCGGTCACGATGTCGTCGAACTCCGAGGTCGGGTTCCCCAGCGTGAGACCGCCGACCTCCACCACCGTACGCCCGCCCTCTCCGGCGCTCGCACGGACCCACACCCTGCGCCGGCGGACCATGAACGAGGTCGCCACGCCGAGCACCGCGAGGACGGCGGCGATCAGCGCGGGGATGCGCCCGGGGTCGCGGTTGACCGACAGGCTCGTCCACTCCTTGAGCCCGTCGAAGGTGACCGTGCCGGCGTCGCCGGGCAGCTTGAAGGACTCCCCGGGCTCCAGCAGCTTCTGGCCGCCCTTGATCGGCTGGATCGTCCGGCCGATGCCCTCCAGCTTGTAGACCGACTGGGGGCTGCCGGAGTCCAGGCCGAGGTCGCCCTTGAAGGCGGTGATCGTGACGACCGGGCGCAGCGGCGCGGGGAACGCCGAGACGATCTGCTTGCCGTCCTCGCTCGCCACCGCGGTCGGCCACAGGATGGCGTAGAAGGCGAGCTGGTCGGGTTCGGCGTCGGGGACCTTGATGACGCCCTCGGACGTCAGGTTCCGCGGCTCCATCTCCAGGAACGGCACCGAGTCCTGGAAGGCGACGTTCCCCTTGGCGTCCCGGACGGTGAACACCGGCGCGTACCCGTGCCCCAGCAGGTACACCTTCGCGCCGCCGACCTTGAGCGGATGGTTGATCCGCAGGTCGTAGGGCTTGGCCCGGGCGTCCGGGCTCGACCGGTAGTGGATCTTGGCGTTGAACGCGGTGGCCTGGCCCCGCTTGGCGCCCTTGGCCTCGTACTCGGCCTTGAAGTCGTCCAGCGTGATCGTGAAGGGGGCGAGCTCGCCGCCGCTGAACGCGCGGCCGGGCTGGAACTGGTCGTAGAGCCCGAGCGAGTTGGCGAACGACTTGCCCTCGGTCAGCAGGACGTTGCCCCGGTAGCCGAACAGGTTGCCGAGGCCGAGCGCGAACAGCAGCGCCAGCAGCGCGAGGTGGAAGAGCAGGTTGCCCGTCTCGCCCAGGTAGCCCTTCTCGGCGGACGCCGCCCCGCCGGCCACGTCCACGCGGAAGCGGCGGGAGCGCAGCGCCGTGCGGGCCTCGGCGATGACGTCCTCCGGGGAGGCGTCGGTCTCGTACGTCGCCGACTGGGGCAGCCTCGCGAGGTTGCGGGGGGCCGCCGGAGGGCGCGCCCGCATCGACCTGTAGTGCTTGCCGGCGCGCGGGATGACGCAGCCGGCGAGCGAGACGAACAGCAGCAGGTAGATGGCCGCGAACCAGGGGGCCGCGAACACGTCGAACATGGAGAACCGGTCGAGCCAGGGCCCGAGCGTCTCGTGCTTGTCCAGATAGGCGGCGACCTTCTCGGGCGCCTGGCCCCGCTGCGGCAGGATCGAACCCGGCACCGCGCCGAGCGCCACCAGGAACAGCAGGATCAGCGCGGTCCGCATGGTGGTGAGCTGCCGCCAGCCCCACCGCAGCCAGCCGAACGGGCCGATGCCGGAGGGGCGCGGCACCTCCGCCGGCGCCTGCCGCGCGGCGGGCGCCTCGGTGCCGGTCTCGCCCTCGGCGCGGTCCTCGGTGTGGTCCGTGCCGGCGTGGTCGGTGTTGGTGTCAGTCATCTCAAATCACCGGTTCGAAGCCGCTGATCCACGACCTCAGCTCGATCGTCAGGTCACCCCACAGGCCGCTCACGAGCAGCACCCCGATGAGGACGAGCATCCCCCCGCCGATCCGCATGACCAGGGGGTAGTGGCGCTTCACGGCGCCGAACGCGCCGAGTGCCCTACGGTAGGCGATCGCGGTGGCCACGAACGGCAGCCCGAGTCCCGCGCAGTACGCCAGCGACAGCAGCGCGCCCCGCCCGGCGCTGGCCTCGGTGATCGCCAGGCCCTGCACCGCGCCGAGGGTCGGCCCGATGCACGGCGTCCAGCCCAGTCCGAACAGGACGCCGAGGAGCGGCGCCCCGGCGAGCCCGGCCGCCGGGAGGCGCCCCGACTTGACCGTCCGCTGGAGCCCGGGGACCAGGCCCATGAACGCGAGGCCGAACACGATCGTGATGACGCCGAGGACGCGGGTGATCGTGTCCTGGTACTCCAGCAGCCACCGGCCGAGCCCGCCGAAGACCGCGCCGTAGCTGACGAAGACGACGCTGAAGCCGCCGACGAACAGCAGGACCCCGGCGAGCAGCCGCCCCCGCCGCTGCTCGGCGAGGTCGGCGCCGGTCATGCCCGTGACGTAGGACAGGTAGCCCGGCACGAGCGGCAGCACGCACGGCGAGGCGAACGAGACGAGCCCGGCGAGGGCCGCCAGCGGCGCCGCCGCCACCAACGACCCGCTCACGACCGTCTCGCCGAGGGAGCTCACTTCTCCGCGAGGACCTTGCCGACCAGGGGGTCCAGCTTGGTGTACGTGGTCGCGCCGATGATGCGGGCGGCGACGCGGCCCTGCCGGTCCAGGACGAGCGTGCTCGGGATCGCGCTCGGCGGGACCTCCCGGAACGCCAGCGTGACGCGGCCGTCGGCGTCGAAGAGGCTGGGGTAGGTGACCTTGAACTTGCGCTCGAACGCCTGCGCGTTGGGCTTGGAGTCCTTGAAGTTGACGCCGAGGAACTCCACCCCCTGCGCCTTCTTCCCGTCGTAGACGTGCTGGAGGGACGGCGCCTCGCCCCGGCAGGGCGCGCACCACGACGCCCAGAAGTTGACGACGACGACCTTGCCCCTGAGGTCGGCCAGCTTGACGGACCCGCCGTCGAGGCGCTCCCCGGTGACGTCCGCGAGGCTCTTGCGCTGCGCCGCCTTGTACTCGGTCACGTTGCCGTCGCCGGAGATGAAGCGGTTGTCGCCGCCGTCGGGCCCGCCGTCGGCGGCGCCGGTGCCGGCGCAGCCCGCGAGCAGGCCGCAGAGCGCGACGGCGGCCGCGGCGCGGAAAGGCGCGCGCGAAGGCGCGATGCGGCGGGGGTTCACGTGCCCCTCCTCGGTACGACGGTGCGTTCGGTCCAGGCGCGGAGTACTACAGGATGTAGTACAAACTTAGCGGTGCGGTCAGGCGCCCGCGACACTGGGGCCCTGCGCGATCCCGGCGGCGGGCTCGCAGTAGGCGACCTCGACCAGCCGGCTGCCCTCGAACGTCAGGCTCGTGAGGCTGGCGAGCGAGCACTCCCGGCGCGCCGGGTGGTGCCAGAGCCGGCGGCGCTCGGCGTGCAGCCGCAGGATCCAGATCGGCAGCTGGTGGCTGACGCAGACGGCCTCGTGGCCGCGCGCCGTCTCCCGGGCCCGGATGACGACGGCGCGCATCCGGGCGGCGAGCAGCTTGTACGGCTCGCCCCAGGACGGCCGGAACGGATTGACGAGGTGGCGCCAGTGCTCGGGGCGGCGCAGCGAGCCGGTCCCCACCCCGAACGTGAGCCCCTCGAAGTGGTTGCCGGCCTCGATCAGGCGGTCGTCCACGGTGACGGGCAGGCCGAGGGAGTCGGCCAGCGGCGCGGCCGTCTCCAGCGCCCGCTGCATCGGCGAGGAGAACAGCGCGGTGACGTCCCTGTCGGCGAACCACCGGGAGGCGGCCTTCGCCATGAGGACGCCGTCCTCGCTGAGGCGGTAACCGGGCAGCCGCCCGTAGAGGACGCCCTCGGGGTTGTGCACCTCGCCGTGCCGCAGGAGGTGAACGATCGTCGTGTCAGTCATGGCGTCGTCAGATTACCCGCGTCGCCGCCTCCTCCCCGCCACCGGCCGGGATGGCGGCGCGCAGGGCCGTCACGGCCGCGCGGATCGCGGGGCGGCGGGCCGCCTCCTCGCGCCAGACGGCGTAGACACGGCGCGACAGAGGGGCCGAGAGCGGGACGATCGCGACACCCGGCGGGACGTCGCAGCGGCCGAGGCGGGGCAGGATGATGTTGCCGAGCCCGGCGGCGACCAGCGAGAGCTGGGTGGCGAACTCGTAGGCCTGGTGGTCGATCCTGGGTTCGCTGTCGATGGCGCGCAGCGTGCGCAGCAGCCAGTCGCAGCAGATGCTGTCGGACGAGGAGCTGATCCACGGGTCCCCGGCGAGCTCCTTGAGGTCGATCGTGTCGCGTCCGGCCAGGTCGTGGCCCGCGGGCAGCGCCACGTCCGCGACGTCCTCGCAGATGACGCCCTTGTGCAGGCCCTCGGTCAGCGGGAGCGGCTCGTTGTTCCAGTCCTGGACGACGGCCATGTCGAAGTCTCCGCGCAGCACGAGCGGCATGCTGCGCATGGGGTCCTCCTCGCGGAGCAGGACGCGCAGGTCGGGGTGGTCGGCGCGCAGGGAGCGCAGCGCGGCGGGCATCAGCCCGCGGATCGCGGTCGGGAACGAGGCGACGGTGAGCTGGCCGACGACGGAGCCGCGGTGCGCCTCCAGGTCGGCCTGCGCCTGCTCGACGAGCGACAGGATCCGCTCGGCGTGCGCGACGAGCAGCTCGGCGGCGTCGGTGAGGCGGACGCCGCGGCCGTTGCGCTCCAGGAGCTTCTGCCCCGTCTCGCGCTCCAGCTTCGCGAGCTGCTGGGACACGGCGGACGTGGTGACGTGCAGGACGTCCGCGGCGGCGCTGACCGAGCCGTACGTCGCGACCGAATGCAGGGCGCGCAGCCGTTCCAGATCAAGCATGAAGCAATACTAAAACGAGGTGTCAAGAAGTTCTCGCTTGTCCTAAAGCGACTGTTTCCTCACGATCGAGGCATGACATCGCGCCACGTCCTGCTGGCCACCCTGATCGCCGCGCTGTGGGGCTTCAACTTCGTGCCGATCAAGGTGGCCCTGGACGACTTCCCGCCGCTGCTGATGGCCGCGCTGCGGTTCACGGCCGCTGCGGTGCCCGCGGTCTTCCTCGTCCGCCGCCCTCCGGTCGCCGCGCGCTGGCTCGTCCTGGTCGGCGTCCCGCTCGGCGTGGGGCAGTTCGGCCTGCTGTTCATCGGCATGAGCATGGGCATGCCCGCCGGCCTGGCGTCGGTCGTGCTCCAGGTGCAGGCGGTCTTCACCGCGCTGTTCGCCGGCCTGCTGCTCGGCGAACGCGTCGGGAGCCGCCAGATCGCCGGGATGGTCGTCGCGTTCGCCGGGATCACGCTGCTCGGCGTCGCGCAGGGCGAGGGCGGAAGCCCGGTGGCGGCGTTCCTGGTCTGCCTCGGCGGCGCGGCCGCCTGGGGGCTGGCGAACGTCGCGATGCGGGCGATGAGCCGCTCCACCGAGGAGCCGGTCGACGGGTTCGCGTTCATGGTGTGGATGTCGCTCGTGCCGCCGCTCCCCCTGCTCGCCCTGTCGCTGATCTTCGAGGGGCCCGGGGCCGTGCCGGAGGCGGCGCGCCACCTCACGCTCGCCGGGGCGGCCTCGCTGGCGTTCATCGCCTACGTCGCCACGCTGTTCTGCTTCGGCGGATGGGCCTGGCTGATCCGCCGGTACGAGGTCGGCACGGTCGCCATGTACTCGCTGCTCGTCCCGCCGTTCGGGCTCGTCTCGGCGGCCCTGCTGCTCGGCGAGCACGTGGACGCGGTCCGGCTCGCCGGCGCCGCACTGATCATCGCGGGGGTCGCCGCCGGCAGCGTCCGGCCGCGCTCCCGCGTCCGAGGCCTTCCCGTAGAGCCGGCACCCGCCGCGCCAGCCGCCCCCACGAGGTGAGATGCATGCACGGAATCCACGCGGCGCTCGTCACGCCCTTCACCGGCTCCGTCGAGGTGGACGCCAAGTCCCTCGAACGCCTCGCCCGCCACTGCCTGGAGAACGGCGCGGACGGCCTGGTCGCGCTCGGCACCACCGGCGAGGCCCCGCTGCTGAGCGCCGCCGAGCAGCGGACGGTCCTGGAGGTGTGCCGGGCCGTCTCGATCGAGCACGGGACGCCGCTGACGGTGGGCGCCGGGACGATGGGCACCGAGGACTCGATCCGCCAGGCCCGCGAACGCGCCCCGCTCGCCGACGCGCTGCTCGTCGTCGTCCCGTACTACCTGCGTCCGTCGGAAGAGGGCGTCGTCGACCACTTCGCCGCCGTCGGCGCGGCCGTGGACGTCCCGCTGATCCCGTACAACGTGCCCTACCGGACGGCGAGGCCCCTGTCCGCCGACGCGCTCCTGGCGATCCTCGCGCTCGACTGCGTCGCCGGCATGAAGCACTGCGCGGGCGCCATCGACCAGGACACCCTCGCCCTGCTGAGGTCCAACCCCGGCAAGGCGATCCTGTCCGGGGACGACGCCTACATCTATCCCATGCTCCAGCTCGGCGCCGCGGGCGGCGTCGCCGCGTGCGCGTGCCTCGCCCCCGCCGCCTACGCCGCCATGGCGCGAGCCGCGCGGGAGGGGAACGCGGCGCGGGGGCTGACGTTCCACAACGCCTTGCTGCCGATGACGGAGGCCCTGTTCGGCGAGCCGTCCCCTGCCGTCCTCAAGGCGTGCCTGGCCGACGAGGGGCTGATCGACGACCCCGCGGTGCGCGCTCCCCTGCACGCACCGCACCCCGAATCGGTCGTCGCCGCCTTGAAGGCGTTCCGCGCCCTGCCGTTCTAGGACGCCGCCGTTCTAGGCCGCCGCCGCTCGGGCGGCGGCGCGGGCGGCGTGCGGGAGGGCCTCCAGGACGCGTCCCAGAGCCTCGTCGTCGTGCGCGGCCGACAGGAACCACACCTCGTACGCCGAGGGCGGCAGGTAGACGCCGCGCTCCAGCGCGGCGTGGAAGAAGGCCGCGTAGGCCTTGGGGTCCTGCCGCTGCGCCGCGGCGAAGTCGCCCACCGCGCCGTCGGTGAAGAAGATCGAGAACAGGTTGCCCGCGTTCTGCAGCGAGTGCGGGACGCCCTCGCGCTCCAGCGCCTCGGAGGCGGCCTTCGACACGATCTGCGCCGAGCGGTCGATCGCGGCGTACACCTCGTCCGTGGCGGCGTTCAGGGTGGCGAGCCCGGCGGCGGTGGCCAGCGGATTCCCCGACAGGGTCCCGGCCTGGTAGACGGGCCCGGCGGGGGCGAGGTGGTCCATGACGTCGGCGCGCCCGCCGAACGCGGCGGCGGGCAGCCCGCCGCCCATCACCTTGCCGAAGGTCATCAGGTCGCCCGCCACCCCCTCGATCCCGAACCACCCGGACCGCGACGCCCGGAAGCCGGTGAGCACCTCGTCGATCACCAGCAGCGCGCCGTACCGCTCGCACAGCCGCTTGAGCAGCGCGTTGAACCCGGCCAGCGGGGGGACCACGCCCATGTTGCACGGCACCGCCTCGGTGATCACGCAGGCGATGTCGTTGCCGTGGTCGTGGAAGGCCGTCTCCACGGCCGTGACGTCGTTGTAGGGGAGGATCAGCGTGTCGGCGGTGGTCGCGCCGGTCACGCCCGGCGTGTCGGGGAGCCCGAACGTGGCGACGCCGGAGCCCGCCGCGGCGAGCAGCGAGTCCACGTGCCCGTGGTAGCAGCCGGCGAACTTCATGATCTTGGTGCGGCCGGTGAACCCGCGGGCCAGCCGGATCGCCGACATCGTCGCCTCGGTCCCGGAGTTGACCAGGCGGACCTTCGCCGCCGGCGTCCGGGACACGATCTCCTCGGCGAGTTCCACCTCGCCCTGGGTCGGCGCGCCGTAGGACGTGCCGCGTCCGGCGGCGTCCCGCACGGCCTCCACGACGGCCGGATGCGCGTGCCCGAGGATCATCGGTCCCCACGAACACACCAGATCGACATAGGTGTTGCCGTCGGCGTCGGTAAGGTACGGACCACGCCCGGACGCCATGAAACGGGGCGTTCCGCCAACGGCACCGAAGGCCCGCACCGGGGAGTTGACGCCACCTGGGACAACGGCGGCGGAACGGTCGAACAACTGCCGGGAGCGATCGAAGTCAGTCACGGTTGCAGTCTCTCAGTTGCAGTTCGGCGACTTGCCTTGACCCGGTGGCGTATGGGCCGATATTCCACCAAGTACGACATCGGAGGGATGGCTTTCACCGTGGTCAACGGCTGGACGGTGCCGGGCTTCACCCATGAACGCGAACTGGGCGGCGGAGCCTCGGGCCGGGTGGTGCTGGCGGTCGACGACATGACCGGCACGCGGGTCGCGATCAAA
Organism: Actinomadura sp. NPDC048955; assembly: GCF_040649435.1. Classification (NCBI taxonomy): domain Bacteria; kingdom Bacillati; phylum Actinomycetota; class Actinomycetes; order Streptosporangiales; family Thermomonosporaceae; genus Actinomadura; species Actinomadura sp. NPDC048955. Next base: position 2,700 of record NZ_JBEZJI010000021.1, on the reverse strand, counting down.
TACCTCGACACGGCGCTCGGCGCCGACGAGGCGTTTCTCGCGCGCTACCGCGTGGCGGCACGGGACCTGTCCCAGCTGGAAGACCCCAACGTGGTCGACCTGTACGACTTCGTGGAGGCCGCCGACGGCGCCGCGATCGTGACGCAGCACGTCGAGGGCGTGAGCCTGCGGCGGATGCTCGCCGCGCAGGGCCCGAGCGGCCCGCTCGCCGCCCTGTCGATGCTGGGCGGGACGCTCCTCGGCCTCGCCGCGGCGCACGACCACGACATCGTCCACGGCTCCATGCGGCCGGCGAACGTCCTGGTCGACGCCGAGGGCAACGCCCGGCTCACCGACTTCGCGACGGCGCCCGAGGGCACCGAGGCGCAGCACGGCCCGCCCTACGCGGCGCCCGAGCTGTGGGACGGCGCGCCCGCCACGGTCGCCACCGACCTGTACGCCGCCACCGCGATCTTCTACGAGTGCCTCACCGGGCGGTCCCCGTACGCGGGCCGCAACATGGCGCGGCAGCACCGCGAGGCGCCGATCCCCGCCGAGGAGGTCCCGGGGCCGCTGCGCGACCTGATCCACCAGGGTCTGGCGAAGGACCCGGAGAAGCGCCCGAAGTCCGCCGCCGACTTCCTCGGCGCGCTGGAGGACGCGGCCGTCTCCGCCTACGGGCCGTCCTGGGAGGCGCAGGGCCGCGGCCGCCTCACCGAGCTCGCCGCGCAGGCCGCGCAGCAGCCCGAGCCGCCGAGGCCGAAGCCGAGGCCGTCCCGCAGCAGCGGCCGCAGCCCGGTCGTCGCCGGCCCGGAGGGCGGCCGCCGGTCCCGGACGCGCTGGGTGGTCGCCGCCGTCGCCGTCGTGCTCGTCGCCGCCGGGGCGGGCGCGGCGGTCCTGCTCAAGGGCGGCGCGCTGGGCGGTGACAAGGAGCCGCCCGAGCCGACGCCCGCGCAGAGCAGCAGCCCGCAGCCGACGCTGCCCGTCGGCGGTGTCGACCCCGCGCCGCTCGTCGCCCGCATCGACCAGGCCGTCGCCAGGACGCCCGGTGCCGCGTTCAGCTACCGCCAGACCGGCTGCTGCGGCTTCCCCGTCAGCGGCCAGGGGACGATCGGGCTGGTGCAGGGCGGGACGCCGTCCTACACCCTGACGCTGGCCGGGACGGGCGCCGCCCGCAAGCCGGTCCGCGCCGTCATCGTCCAGGACCGGCTGTACGTCCGCGCCGGCAAGAAGTGGCGGCAGTCGCCGCTCGGCGGCCGCGGCTACCCGGCCGCCGGCGACCAGGTGCGCCAGGGCGGCTCGGTCGCGAACCTGACGGCGCTGCTGCGGTCGGCGACGAAGCTCGGCAAGTCTGGAGCGGTCTATGAGGGCGAGGCGCCCGCCGCGAAGCTGGCGCAGGCGCCCGGCGTGGGCCCGCTGTACGCGCAGATGTCACAGGCGACGGGCGCGCAGCAGATCGAGTTCGCCGTCAAGCTCGACGCCGCCTACCGTCCCGTGAAGTTCTGGGTGCGCGCCGGGCCCGAGAAGGGCCGCAACCAGATGCAGCGCGGCTCCTACAGCGGCTGGGGCCGCAAGGCCCCCATCAAGGCGCCCCGCTGAGGGTCGCCGCGGTCCCCGCGCGAGCCGCGGGGACCGCGGTGAGCCGCATGAGCGGCCAGGGCCTGTCGCCTCGGCCACGCGCGAACGCGTGACCTGCCCGGGTGCGGCGAAGCCGGAGGCGAGCCGCACCCGGGCAGATCGCGAAGCGATGCCGCGTTCGCCCAGACCCGGTCACGTAGCGAGCCGCCAGGCGAGCGAAGTGGGCGGGGACTATGAAACAGCGTCCTCACAGGCGTCCGAGAGGACCTCCAGGAGGCGCAGCGGGTCGGGCAGCGGGCCGCGGGACGGCGGACGCAGCCAGGCCGCCTCGCGGCCGTTCGGCAGGACGGACGGCGGCGCGACGACGTAGCTGTCGCGGCAGTGCCACCGCATCCCCGGCGTCTCCGCGACGTCCTCCGGGGAGCAGTCGAGCTGGCAGGACCACCACTCGTCCTCGTCGACGGGCGCGCCGCGCGTGGCGACGAAGAACAGGTGCCGTTCGCCCCCGAAAGACGCGACCGGACCGACGGGGATGTCGTCCCGTTCGATCCGGTCGAGGGCGATGGTCCCGGCCGCGGCCGGTACGTCGAACACGTCGAACACCCGGCCCGTCGGGAGGATGATGTTGGCCTGCGGCCGCTCGTCCCACCAGCGTTTGATCGCGCCCGCGTCGACGCTCGCCTGGTGCGCCCAGGCGGCCGACACCGGATGCGCGCCCGGGTCGGGACAGCCGATCCGGTCGCACGAACACGCCCGGTCGCCGCCCGCCGGGGGGTGGGCTCCGGGATAGCAGGGCCACCCCAGATCGGCGTACTCCCGCGCCGCCGCGGCCATCCGGTCGCGCGCCGCCCGCTGCCGTCTGCTCCCCGAGACCGCCAGCATCTCCGCCCCCCAATACCCCAAGGTCGCACGTGGGTTCCTGGTTAACGATGATGCCCGCCGGGATGAACCCCGGACACGGCAACCCCAGGAAAACGACCCTAAGTGACTAGAGCGCGGGATGGTCGAACGGCGGTCTGGGGCCTATCTCGAAGTGGCCTCGACCGCACGCGCGAACGCGTGACCTGGCCGGTGGAGCGAGGCCGGAGGCGAGCGGAGCCGGGCAGATCGCGAAGCGATGCCGCGTTCGCCCAGTACCGGTCA